>JBNAVI010000001.1:0-21787 GCA_049700175.1 Microgenomates group bacterium
TGCTAGAAATATAGGCTTTAATACTGCCTCAGGCGATATATTAGCCCGTTGTGATGCCGATTCCATCTTACCACCAAATTGGATTAAAAAAATAAAAGAAGATTTTTATAAAGACAAAATTGATGGCTTAACCGGACCGGTTATTTTTTATGATCTGCCATTTAAAACCCCTTTTTACTCAATTTTATACATGAAACTGATAAGAATTATTCAAAATGGAGAAATACTCATTGGCCCCAACATGGCGATCTCAAAAAAAATTTGGCAGAAAATAAAAAATAATGTTTGTCTTGATGAAAAAAAAATTCATGAAGATATTGATCTTTCTTTACATATAAATGATATTGGAGGAAAAATAAAATATGATTGGCAGCTGATAGCTTTTATTTCCGGAAGAAGAATTAAAAAAAAGCCTCATTCCTTTTTTGTCGAGTATCCAATTCTATTAATTAAAAACATTTATTTTCATAAAAAATAAAATATTATTTTTTCTGAGAATGATACATCTGTTCCAACTCTTTTAAAGAGGTAATATCTTCTGGCGTCTTGTCTTCACGAAATCTCTCCAGTCGTGGAAATCTTAAGGCAAAGCCGGGAATATCAACCTCCAGGGCGGCTCCGGTTTTAGTTAATTTCATTTTCCTTCCTGCGGTATGGACCGGTGACCGGGTTATTTCATCGGCTTTAATCTCAACTACTAACGCCGGCACTAACCAAACATCACACATCATTGTTTTATCAACAAGATAATTATTTGGTTGATTTTTTATCCGATATTTTTTTGCTTTTTCATTTAAGTAACGCCATTCATCATCAGATAAACCAGTACCAATTTTTGCCACGGTTACATATTTATCTTTTTTTTCATCATAAACACCAACTAAAAAAGCCCCAATACCAAAACTGGCTCGTTTTCCTTTTCCAAAGTCATAACCCATAATTAAACAGTCAATGGTATCATTAATTTTTGAAGTGTAACTGCGCTTTAATTTTATCCAGTTCCAACCTCGGGCTCCCGGTTGATATATTCCATTTAATTTTTTAGCTATAATTCCTTCCAAACCCTTTGAAATTGCCTCTTCAAATAAAAGATCAATTTTTTTCTCATTATCAGTAATTTCATCAGCTGCCACAACTATAGTATCTTGAAAAATGTCACCGGTTGTTTTTACTAATGTATTTAATTTCTTTCTTCTTTCAATAAAGGGTTTATCTAATAAATTTTTCCCATTAAGGTACAAAAGTTCAAAGACAAAAAGTTTTAAAGGAATTTCTTTAGCTTTCTTGTCAATTTCATATTTTCTTTTTCGCTGTACCGTTTCCTGAAATGGTAAAAATTCACCATTTAGTGGATTAAAGCCAATTGCTTCTCCTTCAAATATTGCTTCTTCGGCGAGTATTTCTTTTTTTATTCCATCAACAATATCCGGATACATAAGAGTGACATCTTCTAAATTTCGGGAAAATAATTTTACTGAAGGTGTTTTTGTTTTTTTATAATGACATTGTAATCTAAAACCATCATATTTATTTTCAATGGCACACTGACCAATTTTTTCAATAATTTCTCCACTTGAAGACAATCTCTCTGCCCGCATCATTAAAATTGGAGTAAAAATAACCGGCTCTATTTTTTCAACCGCCTTTATTCCTTTTTCCTTTATTATTCTGCCAATATACCCTAAATCCGGTCTAACATGATAAGCTTTTTCTATTATTTTTCTTAAACTTTTATCTTTTTTCAACATCCAAGAAAAAGCATCCAAAACTGTCATATCAGAAAAGCCCAGACGCAAAACTCCCACCGGTATTCTCACAATATACCGGGAAGATAAAGGATCAAGTTGTTGAATTAAATTAGCCAATATTTTTAATTTTAGCTCTTGCGATCCTTCTCCTGACGCTTTAGCGATCTTCAGTAATTCATGATAAACTTCATTAATAGTTAAATCTTTTTCCATGAATGAATGAATTTGTTTTTTTAATTCCTCAACCGTATAACCTAAATCACCAATTTCTTTAAATTTTTTCTCAAAATGGTGTTGGTCAATACTTAAAGCCAGACATATTGACTTGATAATCATTTTTTCCGCCATACCAAACTCAATTTTTTCATATAAAGGAGCCGCTCGCCCCTGCATTAAATATAGAGTTTTATCTATTTCTGAAGCGCTTAATTTATGAAATAACTGGGCTAAAATTTCGGTAATTTTTAACCGGGAGGTTGTTTTTTCAATTAATTCAAAATATTTTGCTAATTCTTTAAATTTCATATTTTATTTAAATAAAAATAATAGGTCGATCCCAAACCTAATTTTATAATTAGAAAATTTAATTATCCCTTTCTCAAGACTGATCTAACTGACCTTTCCTACAAATAAAAAGTGTCAAAAACAAGCTAAAATTTAAACTAAAACATAACGGGCTGACTTAGTTTTACCAACTTTCTTAATTAATCCCTTGTCAATTAAAAACTTCAAATCTCTTAAAACAGTGTCTTCAGAAATATCAGGAAAAATTTGTTTAAAGGCTTGGTTTTGTAAATAACCTACCTCTTGAATATATTCAATAATTTTAATCTGTCTTTCGGTTAAAAAAATTTGTTGGCCACCAAACTTTTCTTTTAATCTAACATCTTTGGAAAGTTTTAAAACCTTTTCCTTTATTCTTTCAAACTCAAATGCCGCTCCAAAAGTAAAGTATTCCAACCATGAAGTTAAATCTCCTTGTGAAGCTTTTTGTAAATTTTGATAGTAAGAAGCGGCATCTTTATCGTAATACTCTTCCAGTGAAAAAAATCTTCTGATGTCATATCCACCTAAAAAAAGAATTAAAGTGGCTAAAACCCGGGCCACCCGACCATTACCATCGATAAAAGGATGAATTCTAACTAACTCATGATGAGCAATCCCTGCTTTTAATACCGGATGAATCTCTTCATTGGTTTTATTTAGCCAATAAACAAATTCTCTCATTAAAAATGACACTTCAATGGCTGATGGCGGTTTAAAAGTTACCTCACCTGTTTGAGAATTGCGAATAACTACCTGTTTCCTCCGGTAAATACCTGCCTCCTCTGGTGGTAAAATTTTATCAACAATTATGCGGTGAAGTTTTTGAATTAATTGTTCGGTGATTTTTTCAATCTTTTTCTTAGCCTCCTCATCAATAAACTCAATCACTTTGCGATAATTAATAATCTCCTGAATATCCCGCGGCCGTCCGGCTATAGTTTTACCCAAAAGAATATCCCGAGCATCATCTTTATTTAAAGGATTACCTTCAAGATGAGTCCCATGATAAACCGCTCTTACTACTGCCTCTTCCTTAAATTGTTTTTCCCATAAAGGCAAAAGGGGGGCGTTTCTAATAACTTCTTCAGCTGCTTCGATTTTAGCAATGTTTTTTAAAATTTTATTAGTAATTGTATATGAAGGAATAAACATAAAAATATTATACTATCATTTACCAAATCTCCTTTGTCTTTTAAAATATTCATTCACACACCACTGTAAATCTTTTGGAGTAAAATCCGGAAAATATTTTGGGTGAAATATCCATTCAGAATAAGCGGCTTGATAAATCATAAATCCTGATGTCCGATATTCGCCTGAGGTCCTGATAATTAAATCTGGTTCTGGATATGGTAAGTCTTTTGTATCTAAAAACTGAAAAAATAAATCTTTATCGATATTTTTGTTTTTTATCTCATGATATTGATTTTTCATTTTACTAATAGCTCTTATTATTTCATCTCTGCCACCATAATCTAAAGCAATTGCCAAATAATATTTATCAAAGCTTTTTGTTTTTTTTTCGGCATTTAAAATCTTTTTTCTAAGATTATCATTTATTCTATCTTTTCTTCCCAAATGAATAATTCTGATTTTTTCTTTTAAGGCTAATTTCAAATTTTTATCAATCATTTCCTCATAAAGTCGCATTAAGTAATTAACTTCCTCTTTCCCCCTTTGCCAGTTTTCTGTAGAAAAAGCCCAAAAAGTTAATACTTTAATTCCTAGCTCTCTTGCCTTTTTGGAAAGTTCAATTGACTGATCAAAACCTTTTTTATGTCCGTAAAATGTGGGTAATTTTTTTTCTCTTGCCCAGCGCCTATTTCCATCGGGGATAATGGCTAAATGATGAACTTTTTTTTTGTTTTCCATATCTTATTAGTCTTGCTTGACTTTATAATTCATTTATTTTACACTTTAAATATGGTTTATGGTATAGATTTAAGCGAAAATTTTGCCCCAGCAAAATTTACTAGTATCGCCACTTTTTTAAATGTCATCTTACCCCTTTTAACTTTAGGCGCGGGAATTATTTTTTTGGTGGTTATTATTATTGCTTCTTTTAATATTTTAACTCATGGTGACAAACCAGATATTATTAAAAAATCACAAGCAACTTTTGGTCTGGCAGTTTTAGGGTTGATAATTGTTATTGTTAGTTTTTTAGCAGTTAATTTAATTGGTAGACTTTTGGGGATTCAAAATCTTTTACCGCAATGAGATACTTAAGTCAGGTTGACCAAATTTTTGGAAAAATCTCTCCTCCTCCGGCAATGAATATCGGTGGCGGCGATCCTTTTATGGGCCTATCAACCATTTTTAGTTTTGGTTTAAGAATGATACTTATTGTTGCCGGGTTTTTTTTGCTAGTCTATCTTTTTTGGGGTGGTTTTGACTGGATTACCTCAGAAGGCGAAAAAGAAAAAGTGGCTAAAGCCCAACAAAAAATTACCAGTGCGGTTATTGGTTTAATATTAATTTTTGCTGTTTTAACAGTTTGGGGGTTTTTAATGGGAGATATTTTGGGAATAATTATCAACACCCCAGAAGGCTGGCAATTTAAACTACCTACTTTACAATAAAATAAAAAAAATTTAAAAAAGGTGCTTACTAATAATTTTTGCCCCTTTACTTGGATAATTAACAATTATTTTTTTAATTTCTTTTTTATATTTCAATTTTAATAATAATTTTTCTAAATTTTTTTTCTCAATAATTAAATGAATATCGCAACCAGTATTTAAAGTAAAATATACTGACAAACCTTCTTCTCTTAATTTCTTCACTAATTTAATAATAGCAATTGTTGATGGTGTCAAATAAATAAGTGATGGTTTTGAGGTCAGCATAATTGCATGAAGTTCTAATGCTTCCTGCTCAATTAATTCACCAAAAGCGGAAAAGTTTTTCTTTTGAAGAATTTTTTTTAATGTTTTCATTTTTTTATTAATATTTAAAAGCCTTGAAGAATAAAAAGGACTAGTTGGCACTAATTTTTGCCCTTCAGTTGAAGAAATTTCTTTTCTGCTGGAGGAAACAATTACCACCACATCAACTATATCCCAATAATTAGGCGGAAATAAAGAATAAGCGTAAGAATCTTCGCTTGTCTCACCCACTAACCACTCAACAAAACCATCAGGGATAGACCGACAGGCAGAACCTGACCCTTGTCTGGCTAAAATGGAAAGTTCTTTTTCTGACAATTTTAAACCACAGGCGGCAGTTGCCGCTAAAGTTAATGCGGCAAAACCTGAAGCTGAAGATGATAAACCAGTCCCTTTGGGAAAGCTGTTTTTAGAGACAACTTTTGCTTTATAATTAATCTTTGCTAATTTTCTTATCCTATTTAAATGTTCAATCACCCTTTTTCTTTCTTTTTCATCGATTTCATCATCAATCGTTACCTCATCAGTTAAAAAAGTTTTATCAAATTCAACCGTAGTTATTGTAAATAAATTGCTTAAATTCATTGAAATACTACCATTCTCCGGCAGACGCAACGCTTCGTCTTTTTTTCCCCAATATTTTATAAAAGCGATGTTTGATGGCGCCCATGCTGTTTTTTTCATCATTTTTCAATTCTAACTCCTAAAGCATGAGGTAAAACTTTAATGACTTGTCCACCAGCTTTTTCAATAGCTTTTTCAACTCTTTCTCTTATTTTTTCATCAACCAAAGCAATCATGCAATCCCCACCACCGGCTCCAGACAATTTTGCTCCATAAGCCCCGGCTTCTGTTGCTGCCTGACACATTTGATCAAGTTTTTTCGTACTAACACCCAAATCTTGAAGTAACTGATGGTTTTTTGTCATCAATTGACCAATTTTTGTCCAATTTTTTTTAATTAAATTAACTTTTGCCTCCTCAACAATATTTTTTATTTCCTCAAAAATTGAAAAAAAATTTCTTTTATTTTTTTCAATTTTTAATTTTAAAGCCTGAACAATTTTAGGCGTATCTGCTTTTATCCCTGAATAACCAATAACTAAAGGCAATTCATTAATTTTTAAAGGCAAAATAATTTTACCAGCGCGAACAAAATATACGGTCTTGCCAAAAATTGCCGCGGCAATATCAAAGCCACTACCTACTTTTTGAACTCTTAAGTTAATCTCATAACCAAAATTAAAAAGCTCTCTTTTTGTCAAATTTAATGAAAAAAGTTTATTTAATCCGTATAAAACCGCCGCTGTCACTGCTGATGAAGAACCAAAACCATATTGACTGGAAAATTCGCTTTTTGTTTTAATATTTAAACCTGTTTTAATATCAAACTTTTCTTTAAAAAAACGAACGCTTTCCTCAATAAATCTAACATCTTTTACTTGAGGTGCCTCGATTTTAAAACCAGAATCAACTTTTTCAACCTCAACCGTAATTCTTGAAGAAACAGCGGTTACAATGCAAGGGAAACCATATACTACTGCGTGTTCACCAAAAAGCATTAATTTTCCCGGTGCACTAGCTATTACTCTCATACTTTAATCCCTGATAATCGGGAATAAGTTTAAAATAATTAATTTTTTCTTTTTTTAAAAAATTTTCTAATTCTTTTTGTTTTTCTGAATAAAACAAAATAAAACCTGAGTTTTCTTTTATTCCGCCGGCACCAGTAATTTTCCCAATCCCAAATTGCTCCAGTTTTTTAAGTAAATTTTTAGTTTTTAAAGAAACAACCCCTAACATTTCTAAATAAATTTCATTATCAATTATACATTGGGTAAAATTCTTCACATCACCGTTTATAAGCGCCATTGTCATTTTTTTAGTTATTTTTTCAACATCGTTTAAAATTTGTTCAACGTAATTTGGTTTATTAATTAATTTTGTTTTCACCATTTCTACCATTTCTTTAGTTGTTTCTTTTGGCTTACCCGAGTCAATTAAAAATAAATTATCCTGAATTTTTTTAGGAATTTTAAATGGTAAGGGAGAAATATTTTTTAAAAAATCAAACTCTTTTCGATAATATATTAGACCCCCAAAACAAGAAGTTGTGTTATCTACTCCTGAAGGATGAGTATGAAAATATTTTTCAATCTCAAAAGCCAAATCGTTAATTATCTTCTTGTCGAATTTCTTACTCGCAAAAAATTTTAAAAAACAAGAAGCTGAGGCAACCGATAAAGCCGCTGATGAACCTAAACCCCTTCCAATTGGAATTTCACTTTCAATTTTGAAATTAAAAGGTTTATCAAAAAAATCAATTTTTTTATCTTTTAAATATTTTTTAACTTTTTCAGCGATAAATAAAATTTCTTCTGTTGCGGCTGATTTTTTATCTAAAGAAGAAAAAAGAATAAATTTTAATCTTTTATTTAAAGCACACACCAAAGCTGGCTTTCCATAAACAACCGCGTGTTCTCCTGAAAAAATAACTTTTGCCGGTGCGCTAAAAATGATTTTTTGATTATTCATTAAATTTTTTAAATCAATAATTTAAATTTTATCCCATAGGGAATAATATCTTCCTCTTTTGTTTCTTTTACTTTTCTTAAAATCGCCTTCACCGGTGAGGAAAAAGTCAGCCTTTCTCCTTCAAAATCAACTAATTGACCAACCACCCTTTCTTTATTTTCCAGCTCAACCAACACGATAAAATAAGGGGCAAATTTTTTAAAGTCAGTTCCAGAAACAAAGATTTTTGTCCAGGAAATTATTTTCCCTTTTTGGCCTAAAATTTTTCTGATAATTTTCTGTCTTCGCCAAATTTTAACTGGGCTAAGCATATAAAAAATTAAAACAATAATTATAATTATGTGTCACCCCAAACCAACCTGATAAATATTAGGGTTGTTTCGGGCCTAATTTAAAAAGAGATGCTGAAACTAATTCAGCATAATAAAATAATCTAAATTAAGTGCCTGACTCCTGTTAAAGGTTAAAAAAATTTAATTTTAAATTGTAATTTTTAATTTTTGATTTTTAACTTTTAATTTGTTAATATCGTCACCACCACCGTTCCCCCTGACCCGCCAACATTATGAGCCAAACCAAAACGACACTTTTTAACCTGCCGCTGTTGTGCTTGGTTAGTTAACTGTAAAAAAATTTCACCTACTTGTTTTACACCAGTTGCTCCAACTGGATGACCGGCTGCCTTTAACCCACCAGATGGGTTAACGATCAAATTGCCACCATTACCTAACATTGTTGATAGTTCTTTAATTTTCCCTCCCCCCTCGCCTTTTTTCCAAAATCCTAAATCCTCCATCGCTAAAATTTCAGCAATTGAAAAACAATCATGAACTTCCGCCACGCAAATATCATTTGGGGTAATTTTTGCTTCAGAAAAGGCTAAATTAGATGCTATTTTTGTTGCTAAAATCTCATCTAATGATTTTCTTTTAGCTAAACTGATACTATCGGTGGCAATTTGGCTTGAGAGTATCGCCGCTTTATTTTTAGCTTTTTTTATTAAATCTTTTTTATTGGTTAAAATTAAAGCCGCTGCCCCATCGGAGATTGGTGAGGAATCCAAAACCTTTAACGGATAGGCGACATATGGACTTTTTAAAATTGCCTCAATGGAAATTTTTTTCTGAAAATGAGCTTTGGGATTTAAACTGCCATGATAGTGGTTTTTATAAGAAACATAAGCTAAGTTTTCTTCGTTATATTGATATTTTTGTAAATAATAATTAGCCATTAAGGCATATAGTCCTGGAAAAGTTAAACCTGCATCTTGCTCTTCGCCTGAAGCGGCTCCAGATAAAGCAAAAGTTACCTCCTCAGGTGAATAATCAGTCATTTTTTCTGCTCCAATTACCAAAACTGTTTTTTCCAAATTACTTTTAAGGTAATTAAAAGCTAAATGAACCGCCACCCCTCCTGAAGCACAAGCTGCCTCAACTCTAAATATTGGAATATTAACCTTTAAAAGTTCAGCTATTTTAGCGGTCGAGTGAAGATTATTCTCTAAAACTCCTGAAAGCATATTGGCAAAAAAAATTGCCTCAATTTCATCAATGGATAAATCAACCTCTTTTAGTACCCCATCAACTGCTTCCTTAACCAAATCAAAAAGTGATTTTTCCCAAAGCTCACCAAATTTTGTTTGATAAAATCCAACGACCCAAACCATACAAAAAAATTTAAAATTAAAAATCCAAGGTTTATAACTTTTTAATTTTAAATTGTAACTTTTAACTTTTAATTTTAAACTTTAAATTCACTAAATTATCCCCATAAACTTCAAATATGTCGGGTAATCAATGTAGCTTTTTTCCTTAACTGTTGATTTAAATGGCTGTTTTTTATCTTTAATTTTTTCGGTCACTCTAAAAACAAAAGCATCGCTTCCAGCACCTGAACCATAAGAGGCAAAAAAAATCAAATCATTTTCTTTTGCTTGCTGTAATATCGCCACCAGTCCCATCAAGGCTGAGGCCGTATAGCCGTTACCCAAATAAGAAACGATTAAACCCGGTAAAATCTGTTCTTTTGTAAAACCTAAACTTTTTGATGCCTCTTGAGGAAATTTTCCATTGGGCATATGAAAAACCGCATATTCAAAATCAGTGGGTTTTATTTTTAGCTTTTCCAAAAGAGACTTACTTGCTTTTTCAATATGATAAAAGTATGAAGGTTTACCGGTGAATCTGCCGCCGTGTGAGGGATAACGGATTCCCTCTCTTCGCCAAAAATCAGGGGTGTCTGAGGAAAAACTTTCAAAACCTAAAATTTCCAATATTGAATTTTTTTTACCCACCAATAAAGCGACTGAATATGAAGCAGCAGTATATTCCAATGCATCATGAGTTTTAGCGGTTGCTTTATCTGAAGCTACCACCAATGCATAATCTGTAAACCCATAATCAATTAATCCCAAAGATGAAATTAAAGCGCCAGTTGATGCTTTACAGGCAAATTGATGATCATTAGCCAAATAATTATTTTCTATCCCTAAAAAATTAGCCAAAATGGTTGAGGCGGGATTAACCGCATACGGAGGTGTTTCTGAACCAAAAAAAACTACTTTTATTTTTTCTTTTTCTTTAAAATCATCTAGAGCCATAGTGGACGCTTCATAAGCCATAGTTAACGAATCCTCATCAACTGAAGCCACCGCTTTTTCTTCAATTAACAAAGAATTTTTAACCTCTTCTGGACTTTTCCCCCAAACTCTGGCAATTTCCTCAATTCTAATTCGATATTTGGGAATATAAAATCCGTAGGAAACTATTCCTAACATAAAATTTGTTTTAATTAATAAATTTCATTATTAATTATTCATTAAATTTATCGCCCCAAATTACCATGAACACAGGCTAAAGTCCCTTGTGCTAAAGAGGCTAAAAGTGATATTTCACCGGCTAAAACAGCGCTTCCCAAAATACCGGCTAATTCATCACTGCTTTTTGCTCCAGTTATGGCGATTGCTTCTTTTTTTACTTCTAATTTTGTCCCCCCACCAACAGTTCCTATCATTAGCGCCGGTAAATATATAGAAAAATATAAATCAGCATTTGGTAATAGTTTAGTCGTTGTTATTCCTAAACTTCCTTCTACTGTATGGGCTAAGTCTTGACCGGCAGCCGCAAAAAAAGCGGCGACAATATTGGCAAAATGGCTATTGTATCCTAAAGAGCCAGCAATAGCTGACCCGATTTGTGTTTTTGCCAACCAGACTTCAAATAATTTTTTAGCATTGGTTTTTAAAACTTTATCAATGACTTTCCCCTTTAAAATCACCTCGACCCAAACCTCATATCCTCTTCCTAAAATAAAATTAAGCCAGGCTGGTTTTTTATCAACACAAAAATTGCCGCTTAATGATAGACATTTGATTCCTGTCTCTTTTTCAATTAACTGATTTATCGCCTCAGTGGCTATGGTTGCCATATTCATTCCCATTGCCTGGCCACAATCAAAATAAAAACGGACATAAACATAAATGCCAATCACCTTAGTCTCAAACTTTAAATATTTTAAATGAGAAGAAGTTTTTTCTGCCTCTTTTTTTATTTTTTCTTCATTTTTTTTAAGCCATTTAACAAACCAAAATGCCTGATTTAAATTTTTAGCCTCATAAACCGGTCCGCGGGTTGTGCCAATTTTATTAACATAAACAATAGCTCCCCCGGATAAAGTAACCGCCTTGCAACCCCGATTTACTGAAGCCACCAAGGCTCCTTCAGTTGTTGCCAGCGGGATAAAATAATTTTTAATTTTTAATTTTTGATTTTTAATTTTTATCGGTCCGGCCACTCCCAAAGGCAAAGTTGTCTCCCCAATTAAATTCTCGCAATGAATATTTTTTTCCTCTTCAATATGAGCTTTTTCAATCTGTTTAAGTTTTATATTAAGCTCTTTTTCCAAAAACTTCCGCCTTTCAGGAGTGTTTTTAAACTGAGATAACTTCATAATTTATTGAGTCTTGTAAAAACAAAAAATCATTTTTTAATACATAATTAGAAAAACCTAAAACTATAAAAATTTATTTAATTTAAAACCGCAAATTTTATTAAACGAAGCTAAATAAACGGTATTTTAAATATTTTAAAGCGATATAAAATAATTGAATACGGCAGAAACCAAAGTAAATATAAAATTAAAAGATAAATAATCTGATAAAAATTAAGTTTTAAAGAAAACCGCAGTGATAAAAAAACTAAAATCAACTTCCACGCCAAAAGACTAAAAGAATAAGCAAGAAAAAAAATACTAAAAAAAATGCCTAAAGTTGAAGTTGTCCGCGGGGGAGGTAAAATTATGTAAAGAAAAGAAACACTGCCAAACCAAATTAAAGTGGGAAAAAGAGAGTATGAAAAAGTAAAAAATAAACTTAAAAAGGAGATGTCTTTTCTTTTTTTATTCAAAATTAAGCTTAAATAGTAAAAAAACAACAGAGTTAAAAAAAAATTAGCAAAAAATACCAAAAAATTAAAAGTAGCCGGATAAGGCTTATCTTTTAAAAAATAAACAAATTTAAAATAACAAAAAATTAAGAAAAAAATAAAAAAAGATTGATAATAGTCTTTTTCAAAACTTAAGCGACGGAGAGTTTTATAAGGAAAAAAAATTAATCCAAAAAAATTTTTAAAAACAAAAATTAAGGACGTTATAAGATCAATAAATGATTTTTTAAAATTTACTTTTAACCTAAAATCCATATTGAAGCAGGGTAACCAAACGGACAATTAAAAAACCAAAAAATAAATAAAGCAAATAACCAAGCAAAAAAGAAAAAGGAACAATAATTAAAAACGGCGCGGTTTTTAAATATCTAACTAAAAACTTATATCCTAAGGTTAAAAATCTCATCCCTAAATCATTAGGCTCAACGATAAAAATTTCGTTTAATTTTCTTTTTAGCTGATAATTAACTGTTTTCATCAAGATAAACTATTGAAAATTTTAATAAAGGCTTTTTTGGCACGAAAAATCAAACTTTCTGTTGCTTTAAATCTCCTTGATAATTTTTTGGCAATTGATTTAACTTTTTCTCCCTCTATATATTTAAGTCGCAAAACCAGCTGATAATCATTGGGTAATTTTTTAAAAACGTGGTTTATCTTTTTAGCTAATTCTTTTTTTTCAATCTCTTTATCTAAAAGAATCACCTTTAAGCCTTCAACAAGATATGAAGGTAAGGCAGAAAAAAGAATTTTTTCAATCTTTTTTTTTCGGATAAAATCAATGGTTTTGTGGCGGGCGATGGAAAAAAGATAGGTTTTTAAGCTCGATTCTCCTCGAAAATCACGAGTTTTTTCAAGAAAATCAAAAAAAGTATCATTAACTATCTCCTCAACCGTCAATCTGTCTTTAATCTGCCGATTAACAAATCTAAAAACTAAGGGATAATATTTTTTATAAAAATCAAAAAGAATTTTCTCGTTTTTTGAAATTAATCCTCCAAGTATTTTTTGGTCCTCTTTACTCATTGGTTTTATTATAATATATTTTAAAGAACTAGTTTTTGATAAAAAAATATGCGAAATAAAAAAAGACTATCATCTCTTTTATTAATATTAGTTTTCATTTTTGTCTTTTTTGTTGTAAAAAATAATTTACACAAAATACTTCCCCAAAAATCAAAAAAAGTTTTCACCACTCTTAAAAAAAATGAAATAAAAGAAATCGATATTGAAACCAATGATAAAAAAATAAAAATTGATAAAAAAAATGATTTTTGGATAATAAAAAAAGAAGGCGTCGTGTTTAATGCTGATAAAGAACGGATAGAAAAAATTATTGATGCTTTCATAAATTTAGAAAAAGAGGAAATCGCCTCAACCAATCAAAAAAACTTTAAAAATTTAGGGATTGATAAACAAAAAATAACCTTAATCACAAATAAAAAAAAATATACAGTCTATATTGGCAACTCGCCCTCGCTGGAAAAAAATTATCTAAAAGTAAACAATGAAAATGAAGTTTTTATTGCTTCAGGCTTTTCTAACCTTCTGTATCCTGATGATTTTCGTGATTTAAATTTGTATTTGATTTCTGATGAAAACAAAGTTAATCATTTAACAATTAAAATCCATCCACAAACAGAATTTTCTTTAACTAAAAAAAATGATAACTGGTTTATTGGTGATAAAAAAGCTAAAAAAGAAAGGGTTGATTATTTTATCAATGATTTAAAAACTCTAAAGGCAAATGATATTTTGCCAAATAATACCCCACTACCCACTTTTTTTCCTGAATTAACAATAGTAATAAAAGAAAATAACCAAGAAAAAACCGCTTACTTTTTAAAAAAAGATGAAAACAATTATTATCTACAAATAAAAGAAAATAAACAAATTTATCAAGTCGCTGCCGTCTACGTTTCTTCCTTTAAAAAAGAGGAAAAGGATTTTTTTGAATAAAATTTCACAGAGGAGTCTCCTCATTAAAAAGAATTTTTTATTTTTATAATTCAATCTGATAAATTTTTGCCCCCAAAATAAAGTAAGCATTATTTTTAAAAACAATAAAATCATCAGCATTTTTCAATAAAGAAGAGAAAATTTGTCTTTCATAATTGCCATTTTTATTTAAAATATAAATAACACTTTTTTTCTTATCCCAAACAAATATTTTTTCTAAATTTTTATCAGTATAAATTTTTTTAATCTCAATATTTTCATCAGGAAAATTAGTTTTGAAATCTTCCTGCTCTCCGGCAGTAAATTTAAAAATCTGATCGGGCAGGGCCACATAAATTGATGAATCAATCGCCATTGAAACGGCCTGAGTTAATGATTGCTCACCGCCTTTGAAATAGGAAATTTTTTCTGAATAACCACTTTCCGTAGATGTGTATTTATAAATTTCGTTTTTATTCTTATCTAAAAGATAAAGATTATTGTTGTAAATCCAAAAATCAACTATGTCCCCCCAAGCCTCATCTTTTTTAATAACTTGTTTAACTCTATTTTCTTCATCAATTCTATAAATACCACTCTCCGGAACATAAAAAAGTACTTTTTCTCCTGTCCCAGCTAACAAACTTGCTTTTTTAACTTCCGGATTAGTTTTTTTATTTAGTGATTTTTTAACCAATGATAATTGATAAATAGTTGAGTTTTTTGTATCCAAAATCAATAACCACTCATTATCTAAAAATAATCTCGTGCCTGAGGCATCAGAATTATCAATTGTTAAATCAAAAAATTCGATGGCTTTTTTTTCTTCTTTTTTGATTATTTTGTTTTCAGTTTCAGTAATTTTTGCTTTTATTTTATCAATTCTTTCATCTTTGCCAATTTTTTTTTCTAACTCCGCTACCTGATTTTTTGCCTCCTCAACTATCCCTTGAGCCTGTTTTAGATTAAAAAATGCTTCATCCTGGGCTTCTAATAATTTTTTTTCAATAATTTGTTGGGTCTCTTCAATTTTTTTACTGGTAGCAACCATTTGTCTTCGCTTTACTCCAAAAACTACGCTCCACAAAAGAAGAAAAAAGATTATTAAAACTATAAAAAAAGTAACAATTTTTCTTTTACCTGCTTTTTGCGAATATAAAGAAAAATTTTCTCGCCAGTTGTCAATTTTATCTTTTAAAGCTTCTAAAACACTAATTTTATGCGCCGCTGGTAAATTTTCACCATAGCTGTTTAATTCATCTTCTTCATCTTTCAAAAAACGAATAAACAAAGCTATCAAGCCTTCATCATTTTTTCCTTTAATTAAAGGACTAATAGCATCAACTATTTCACTGGGGCTGTCTTTATTTAAAAAATCAGTGAGTTGAATCTCATTACTAAAAAAATTAGAAAAAAATTTCAGAGTAAAAATTAACAAATCATTATCTTTTAAGAAGCCGGAGGCAGACAAATCACCCTCAATTATTGTTGCCAATCTGCCACCCCGGTATAAAAATATTTTTCCTTCATTGATTGTTTTTAAATACAAAAGATTGCCCTTTAAAAACCCGCTGGCAATAGAAAAATTTGCTGGTAAATTAGCTCGTTTTAAATTTTCAATAATAAAATTTTCAAAGTCATTCAGATTTTTAAATTCTTTCTCCGCTAACTTATTTTTAATCTCAGATAAAAAATTTCTTCCTTCCTCAGCCGTAATTCCCTTTACCGATAAAGTTAAAAAAAAGTTATTTTCAACCAAAAAACCAGTATATCCATTAGTAAGCTCTTTACCTAAGTAAATAGCAAAATTTGGTTTTACCATAAATTAAATTAAAAAAATCGCCACTAATAAAACTATAACCGCAAATATCAACTGGAGTAAGGAGATGAAATTAAAAAAAATATTGGCACTTGAATTTAAGGTTTTATTCATCACTTCTGTCTGTTTCAAAACAATTAAAGCAAAAATAACATACAAAAAAGAAATTAATATTGCCAGTGGCTTAAATGAATAATGAATAATATTTTTGATATTTAAAATATTAATTATCTGCTCCATAGTGTTTTTTTCCTAATAAATCATTAATTAACGCCACTACCTTACTGGGTTGAGGAATATTAATAAACTCAATATTAACTTCTGTGCCTGCTGTTTGCACAAAAACATTACCAAAATTAAATAAAGATTGAATATAACCACCAGTCTTTGAGGTAATATCTTCAACTTTATTTAATTTAGCCATGGTAACTTCTTTATAAATAACTCCATAAAAATCAATGTCAACAATTTTTTTATTAGTAATAATTCCGACATTAAAAAACCAATTCAAAAAATTAAACCAGCAATAACTTAAAATTATTCCTAAAAAAAACAAGTTTAAAAAAAATATTTGATAAAAATTAAAAAGCTTAGGAAAGAAAAAATTTAAAATTAAAAGAGTGATAAATAAAATAAAACCATTTAATACCCAAAAAATTTGGGTTATCGGATGAGCGCGTAAAATTAAAACCACTTCTTCGCCATCTTCTCGGGAAGGAAAATCAACTTTTGGATATAAACAATAGGAGTGGAAAACTTGGCTTTTACTTTCTTTATTGTCTTTCATTAAGAAATATTATATAATATTTATGCCCTGGTTACTGGAGCGGCTGGGAAACACCTCTTCCCATCCCGAACAGAGAAGTGAAACCAGTCAGCGCCGATGATACTTCTAACCTTAGTGTTAGAGGGAAAGTAGGTCGTAGCCAGGGCGTTTTAATTTGGCTTTTTAATTTCCAAATGGGGTTTTCCCTGTTTTAAGTCAATTAGAATTAAATCTCCAACCTTTGCTTTCCCTTCAATTATTAACATCGCCACTTCATCAAGAATCAACTCATTTATTAATCTTTTAAGCGGCCTAGCACCATAGACCTCATCAAAACCGATCTTTATCAGATGCTGTTTAAAATTATCACTAATTTTAAGTTTAAGATTTTGAGAATTAAGTTTTTCCGCAACTTTTTTTAGCTGTATTTCAACAATATCTCGCATCATTTTTTCATTTAAAGGATTAAATATAATAATTGAGTCTAACCGGTTAATTAATTCCGGCCTGAAAAATTTTTTTATAATCTGATTAATTTTTTCTTCTTTTTCTTTAATTGATATTTTTTCCTGAAAGACCTCTGATCCTAAATTTGAAGTTAAAATAATAATTGTGTTTTTGAAATTAACTGTTCTTCCCCGACCATCAGTTAATCTTCCCTCATCAAAAATCTGTAAGAAAACATTAAAAACCTGGGGATGAGCTTTTTCTACCTCATCAAATAATACAACACTATACGGTTTCCTTCTAACCGCTTCTGTTAATTGTCCTCCTTCCTCATATCCAACATAACCAGGAGGAGCACCAATTAACCGAGCCACTGTATGGGCTTCTTGATATTCGCTCATGTCAATTCTAATTAATGCCTTTTCATCATTAAATAAGTTATAAGCTAAGGCTTTAGCCGTTTCGGTTTTTCCAACACCGGTTGGTCCTAGAAATAAAAATGCACCTATTGGCCTATTTTCATCAGCCAAACCGGCTCTAACTCTTCTTATTGCTTTTGCAATTTTTTCCAAAGCATGATCTTGACCAACCACTCTTTTTTTTAGTTCTTCTTCTAAATGAGCTAATTTTTCTGCTTCAGAGGTTAAAAGACGCGTTACCGGAATTCCTGTCCATCGGGAAACAATCTTTGCCACATCTTCATCGGTTACTTCTTCTTTTAATAATTTTTCTTCTTTTGGTATTGAAACCCATTGTTTTTCTATTTCTTTTAGTTTTTGTTCTATTTGAGGAATTTTTCCGTATTTTAATTCTGCCGCTTTATCTAAAAGAACCTCTCTTTCAGCTTTTTCCAGTTCATTTTTTAATTGATCTAATTGAAGGCGCAATTTTTGTAACTGGCTGACAATTTTCTTTTGCTGTTCCCATTTTTTATAAAGAATATCAAACTTTTCCTGAAGTTGTTTTTTTTCATTTTCCAGTGCTTTCTTTCTTGTTTCTAATCCCTTCTCCTTTTTTAATGCCTGAAGTTCAATCTCTAACTGAAAAATTTTTCTTTTAATCTGATCTAAATCTGTTGGCATCGAATCTACCTCAATTTTCACTGCCGCCGCTGCCTCATCGATTAAATCAATGGCTTTATCGGGTAAAAACCGGTCGGTAATATACCTAACAGACAAATCAACCGCGGCAATCAAAGCATCATCAGAAATTTTTATACCGTGATGAATTTCATACTTTTCCTTTATTCCCCGCAAAATCGCTAAACTATCCTCAGGTGTTGGTTCCTCAACGTAAACCGGTTGAAATCTTCGCTCCAAAGCTGCATCTTTCTCAATATGCTGCCGGTATTCTTTGACTGTAGTTGCCCCAATGGCATGTAAAATTCCTCTGGCTAGGGCTGGTTTAAGCATATTACCGGCATCAACTGCTCCTTCAGCCGCACCGGCACCAACTAAAGTATGTAACTCATCAATAAAAAGAATATATTTCCCTTCAGATTTTTCAATTTCCTGTAATAATTTTTTTAACCTCTGTTCAAATTCTCCCCGATAAGCTGAACCGGCCAGAAGACCAGCTAAATCTAAAGTTAAAATTTCCTTATATTTTAAAGTATCAGGCACATCACCGGCAACAATCCGCTGGGCCAAACCTTCAACAATGGCAGTTTTTCCCACGCCCGGATCACCCAAAAGCACTGGGTTATTTTTTATTCTTCGAGAAAGAATTTGAATTACTCTTCTTATCTCTTCATCCCGACCAATAACCGGATCAAGTTTCCCTTCTTTTGCTTTTCGGGTTAAATTGATGGTATATTTTTCCAAAGCTTTACCTTCATTTTCTGGTGGCTCGTAGTGAATATCCATAAATTAGATTTATTTTTTAATTTTTTAATGTAATTAAGTTTTAATTACAAATTTATTTTATCAATTATTAGCAAACTTGTCAACTAACTGCTAAAATTAACTCCTTTTCACCTTCCCTTTTAACTTTAAAACCATTTTCGAGAAAAAACGATATAGCTTTTTTATTTTTCTTTAAAACCTCAGTTTTGATTCTTTTATATTTTTTTATTATCCATGATAAAAAATATTTTCCAAAACCTAAACTGCGATAATTTTTGTCAATTAACATATGTTTAAGCCAGAAAAAATTATCTTGATTGTCTTTTTTTATTAGGGTGAATCCAATAAGGTTATTATTCAAATACAAACCATAATAATCAAACATCTTATTTTTAAAACCAGTATATGCTTTTTTAAAACGATAATCTAAAACCGGAACTGGTTAACAGTAAATAGTCTTGATTCCATAATTTAACAAAAGTATTCAAATCACTTTTTTTAATCTTCTCTATTTTTATTTCTATTTTTAAATTTTCCATCTTAATTTTATTTTAGCAATTAAAAGAAAAAAAACGTTTGACAAATAAAAAAAACCGGGATAAAATTTATCTACTATTTATAATAGTAGATATGGCTAATAAAATTTTCTTGAATATAGAAAATCAATTGGGTCCGCTTGAAGAAAAAACTCTATTTTTAATTGAAAAAGAAGAAAACGTAAGAGCTATTCTCAAAAAAATCAATAAAGGTAAAAAAAAATATGCCTACACTACTTTGATGACAGTTATGGATAAACTTTATAGAAAGGGTTTTTTAATCAGAAAAAAAATTGGCAAAACATATTTTTACCAAAAAGTTAGAAACTTTGAGAAAGTTCTAGAAAATAATAATCTTTATGTAATCAATTTTTTAATAAAAAATTTGGGAAAGATTAATTTTTTTTATAAAGTCTTTTATCTTATTTTTATATTTCCTATAACAACCTTTTTAATAAAATATTCCATTGAGCTATCAATTGGCATTGTTTTTTTAACATTAATTACCTTTTTCAATTTAATTCTTAGCTTTTATTTAAATGGTTTTTGGGAATTTTTATCGTTATTAATTTATCAGCCGGATTTATTAACCAAAAATTTTTCTCTTATTAGTCAATATTTAATTGAAATTTTACCACTTTTAAATTTAATTATCTTTTCCGTTGGTTGTTATTTAATTAAAAAATTAGATAGAAAAATGTATTATCAGTTTAAATAATTTAATTTATGGTAGAAAAAAATAATCAAAATCAATTACCTTTAAAAAATATCATAATTATTACTTTGGTAATTTTTCTAATCTTATTTGCCTTTATCCTGGGTTTAAAATTAGGCCGTAGAGAATTTTATTACCGTTACCCTCCCTTTTTATATCCGGTAATTAAACCACCAAAAGAAGGTTTTATTCCTCGACGATTCCGCAGTCATGGATTAGTAGGAAAAGTTGATTCAATTGGCAAAGAAAGCTTTGTTGTTAAAAGCCGCTGGGGAGAATTGGTAACGGTTTTAATTGATAAAAATACTCAATTTAAAAAAGATAGCAAAAACGCTACTTTTTCTGACATTAAAAAAGGCCAAGAGGTTTTAGTTATTGGAAAACCTGAAGAACAAGAATTAGCTATTAAAGCAAAAATTATAAGAATTTTTTAAAAAAATTATGAAAAAAATCATAGATAAAATAAAAAATAGGAAAAAAATTATTGTTGTTCTTTTAATCTCTTTTTTAGTTGTCTTTTATTTATTTTTCAAAAATAAAAGTCAAAAAAAAGAAAACTACCAAACCGCCCGGGTTGAAAAAGAAACTTTAATTGAATCGGTAACCGCATCAGGACAAATAATTTCTTCCTCTTCCAATATTGTATCAACATTAGCTACAGGCGTAATAAAAAATATTTTTGCTAAAAATGGTAATTATGTAAAAAAAGGTGATAAAATTTTGGAAATTGAACTCGATCAAATTGGTCAGCAAAAATACCAATCAGCTTTAGCTAACTATTTATCAGCTAAAAATAATTTAGACAATGCTCAAATCGCTTTGTATTCTTTACAAGCTGATATGTTTGAAAAATGGAAAAATTTTTATGATTTAGCTACCTCCTCTACTTATCAAAATGAAGACGGAACACCCAATGAAGCCAATCGTCAACTACCTGAATTTTTAATTGCTAAAAATAATTGGCTTGCGGCTGAGGCAAAATATAAAAATCAACAACAACAAATTAGTCAAGCTCAGGCTTCCTTAAGTAGTGCCTGGCTTACTTATCAACTTTCCTCTCCTATTATCACGGCACCCACCTCAGGAAAAATTTCTGATCTGATTTATGATGTAGGAATGATTATCGGCAATAGTGACACTTCCTCTAATAATAATTCAGGAACAAAAATTGCCACAATTAAAAATGAAAGTTATGTTTTTGGAAAATTTACTGTTTCAGAAATTGATGTTTCAAAAATTAAACCCGGGCAAAAAGCTACTATCACCCTTGATGCTTTACCCAATAAAACTTTTACAGGTGAAGTAATTGCCATTGATAAAACCGGTGAAATTTCTTCATCAGTAGTCAGTTTTCCTTTAACTATAAAATTTGATGATGTAGCAAAGGAAGTTTTACCTAATATGTCAGCAACAGCTAATATCATTGTCGATAAAAAAAATGATGTTTTAGCAGTTCCAAATAGCGCTATTGTTAAACAAAATGATTTAAGTTATGTTAGAGTTTTGAAAAATAATCAATTAATAATGATACCGGTTGAGATAGGATTAGTATCTGATACAAAA
>JBNAVI010000002.1:0-19994 GCA_049700175.1 Microgenomates group bacterium
GGTAATACATTTATTACCGGCTCAACAAAACAGGAAATAACGGTTGAAGTTTGTCATAAATGTCACCCCTATTTCACCGGTGAACAAAAATTTATTGACACCAAAGGAAGAATTGATATGTTTACCCGAAAACAAAAACTGGCTCAAGAATACCAAAACTTGGCTAAAAATAAAACAGTGAAAAAAATTACCAAAGAAGAGAAAAAACCAAAAACTTTACGAGAGCTTTTATCAGAAATTTAATTTTTATTTTTTTTGTTATAATTTAATTATGCCAAGACCCGGGTGGTTAAAATTGCCATAAATCCCGGCGAGTTCCGATTATATCGGGCAAGCAAAAAAATATGGTCAATCAAAAAAGACTTATTCAACTTAATTTATATTTAAACCTATTAGAAAAAGCCAATAACTTTTTAATTATTGGTTACAAAGCAATCTCCCATCAGGCTTTGGAAAATTTAAGAAAAGAGCTTAAAAAATATAACGCCCAAATTAAAGTAATTAAAAATACCATTTTTGAAAAGACAGTTAACCGGTTACAACAAAAAAATTTACTTTTAAAATCAGCCAAAAAACAATTCTTTCCCTTAAAAGAAAATTCAGCTTTAATTATTCTAAAGGAGGACTATATTAGTGGATTAAAAATTTTATATAATGAAGCTAAAAATAACAAAAATTTATATTTTAAATTTGGCATTTTAGAAGACAACCTTTATGACAATGAACAACTTCAAAGAATCTCTCAATTACCATCACGAAATGAGCTTTTATCTTCTATTTTAACTGCTTTAAAAATGCCGGTTTACAAACTTAGTTTAGCTTCTAAATTTAATTTAATAAAATTAATAAATATTCTTAAAGAGAAAAGTAAACAAAATTAATTATAAGTTTTAAAAATAAAGGAGGTGAAAGTTAATGAGTGAAATTAAATTGAGCGAAAAATTAGAAAAATTAGCTAAAGAAATCGAATCTTTAACCTTAACAGAAATGGCAGATTTAGTGAAATATTTAGAAGAAAAATTTGGTATCTCCGGTATGCCAATGATGGCAGCGGCTCCAGCCACTGCTTCAAATGTCAGCGAACAAAAATCAACAGAGGAAAAAAGCACTTTTACTGTTATTTTAACAGAAGTTGGTGCTAATAAATTAGCTGTTATTAAAGCAGTCAGAGAAATTTTACCCAATTTAGGTTTAATTGATGCCAAAAAGTTAGTTGAATCAGCACCAAAAGAATTGTTAACTGATGTGAAAAAAGAAGCCGCTGAAGAGGCGAAGAAAAAAATTGAAGCTGCCGGAGGTAAAGTAGAGTTAAAATAATTAATGTTTATGGATAAAAAAATAAATTCTTATACCGCTCAATCAATAGTTGTTTTAGAAGGATTGGAACCGGTACGTAAACGGCCGGCCATGTATATTGGGACTACGTCCCAAATGGGAATAAATCATTGTTTGAATGAAATTATTGACAACGCCATTGATGAAGCGTTAGCGGGTTTTTGTAAAAATATTTATATCATAATTGAGGAGAATAATTATTTAACTGTTTTTGATGATGGTCGGGGTATTCCGGTTGATAAAATTACCAAATATAATAAGTCGGCATTAGAAGTAGTTATGACTAAACTTCATGCCGGAGGCAAATTTACTTCCGGCGCCTACAAGGTTTCCGGGGGACTTCATGGTGTTGGTGCCTCAGTTGTTAATGCATTATCAGAACATCTAATTGTCGAGGTAAAAAGAGAGGGCAAAATTTTTAGACAAGAATATAAAAAAGGGGCGCCTCTTTATGAGGTAAAAGAAGTGGCTCAATCAATTTTAAACTTTCCTTTTGAAACAGGAACAGCCGTATCTTTTTTACCTGATAAAGAAATATTTAAGGAAACAATCGAAATAAATTATTCCGCTTTTAAAAAACAAATTAAAGAGCGAGCATATTTAATCAAAAAAGTTTTTTTTAAAATATTTAATCGAAAAATAGAGGAGAATTTTGGCTTTTATTTTGAGGGAGGAATTGTCTCTTTAATTAAAGATTTAAACAGAGGGAAAAAAGTTATTCATCCGCCTATTTATATTCAAAAAACTATTGCTGATAAAGAGATAGAAGTCGCTATTCAATATAATGATTCAATCAATGAAAATGTTCTTTCTTTTGTCAATGTAATTAATACCCACGAAGGCGGAACTCACTTAACCGGATTTAGGACAGCACTAACCAAAGCAATCAATAATTATGCTAAAAAAGAATTAAATAATAAAAACGAGGGCGAAACTTTTACTGGCGATGATGTAAAAGAAGGATTATCAGCTGTTGTTTATGTAAAAATGCCATCAGTTAATTTACAATTTGAAGGACAAACCAAAACAAAATTAGGAAATTCTGAAATCCAAGGGATTGTTCAGCAAGTAGTTTTAGATAATTTAAACACTTTTTTTGAAGAAAACCCGAGCATTGCCAAAAATATTTTGGCAAAAGTGTATTTAGCCCAAAAAGCCAGATTAGCCGCTAAGGCGGCAAAAGATGCCGTTTTAAGAAAAGGGGCTTTGGAGGGTGCTTCTTTGCCAGGAAAATTAGCTGATTGTCAGGAAAAAGATCCGTCTTTATCAGAATTGTTCATTGTCGAGGGTGATTCCGCTGGTGGTTCAGCCAAACAGGGAAGAGATAGAAAATTCCAAGCAATTTTACCTCTTCGAGGAAAAATTCTTAATACGGAAAAAGTTTATTTAGATAAGGTTCTTTCATTTAAGGAGCTAAAAGATTTAGTTGTTGCTTTGGGAATGGGAATCGCTGAAACCATTGATTACAAAAAATTGCGTTATCACAAAATAATTATCATGACTGATGCTGATGTTGATGGAGAGCACATTCGTACCCTTCTTTTAACCTTTTTTTATCGTCATTTACCAGAAATTATTGAAAAAGGTCATTTGTATATTGCACAACCGCCTTTGTATAAAATCACTCACAATCGGCAAATTTATTATGCATATTCAGAAGAACAAAAAAATGATATTATAAATAAAATTCAGCAAAACGAAACCAATAAAATCAGTAGATTTAATATTATCATCCAAAGATACAAGGGATTAGGTGAAATGAATCCAGAACAGCTTTGGGAAACAACTATGAACCCAAAAAACAGGATTTTAAAACAGGTAACCATTGAAGATGCTCAAGAGGCCGATTATGTTTTTTCCATGCTAATGGGAGATGAAGTGCCTCCAAGAAAAAAATTTATTATCACTCATGCCAAAATGGCCAATTTAGATTTATAAGTTTATTTTAATAATATGGATATAAAAAAAATTCCCGCCGGAAAAAATCCACCGGAAGAAATTAATGTTTTTATTGAAATACCTCAGGGCTCTAGTATCAAATATGAATTAGATAAAGAAACAGGTGTCATTTTTGTTGATCGCTTTGCTTATACTGCTATGTTTTATCCATTTAATTACGGGTTTATTCCCAATAGTTACGCCGAGGATGGCGACCCGGTTGATGTGTTGGTAATTTCATCTTATCCGGTTGCCCCAGGAGTGGTTATTCCTGCCAGACCAATTGGTTTGCTGGAAATGGAAGATGAGGAAGGTATTGACACAAAAATACTGGCGGTGCCAACAAAAAAAGTTGATCCATTTTTAACTAAAATTAACGATATTTCAGACTTGGATGACTTAACCAAACAAAAAATTCAGCATTTTTTTAACTACTACAAAGAATTAGAACCAGGAAAATGGGTGAAAACTAAAAATTTTTTGAATAAATCTCAAGCTTATAAAGTAATAAATAAATCCTTAAAAAAATAAATTATGGAAAAAAATATTCAAAAAACAGAAATCACCAATGAAATGAAGCGAGCATACTTGGATTATGCTATGAGCGTAATTGTTTCTCGGGCTTTACCTGATGTTCGAGATGGATTAAAACCAGTTCATCGAAGAATTCTTTATGCCATGTATAAAATGGGATTAACCTCAAATGCTCGTTTTTCTAAATCAGCTAAGGTTGTTGGTGAGGTTTTGGGAAAATTTCATCCTCATGGAGATGCCCCAGTTTATGAAGCTTTAGCCCGAATGGCTCAAGATTTTTCCATGCGTTATCCCTTAATCAATGGTCAAGGAAATTTTGGTTCAATTGATGGTGATCCGCCGGCCGCCATGCGTTATACTGAAGTTAAGCTGGCAAAAATCGCCGACGAAATGCTGGTTGACATTGATAAAGAAACTGTTCCTTTCATTGATAACTTTGATGCCACTTTAAAAGAACCTTTATATTTGCCGGCAAAACTGCCAAACCTTTTACTGATGGGGTCTGAAGGAATAGCGGTTGGTATGGCCACTAAAATACCTCCTCACAATCTAACTGAGGTAATTGATGCCTTATCTTTTATGATTGACAGGGCAAAACTAACCGTTGATCAAAATAATAATTTACCAATTGAAGAAATAGCCAAAAAACTTCTTTTTGATATTGAAGTTGATGAGTTGATGGAATATATTAAAGGCCCTGATTTTCCAACCGGAGCGATTATTTACGGATTTAATGATATCAAACAAGCCTATGTAACCGGCCGCGGATCAATATTAATTAGATCAAAAATTGAAGAGGAAGAAGTAAGCAAAACTGGTCGAAAGGCGATTGTGATTAAAGAAATTCCCTATCAGGTAAACAAAGCTCGATTATTAGAAAAAATTGCTAAATTAGTTGTTGAGAAAAAAATTATTGGTATTTCTGATTTACGCGATGAGTCTGACAGGGAAGGCATCAGGATTGTTATTGAATTGAAACGGGATGCTTCTTTTAAAAAAGTTTTGAATAATTTATTTAAAAATACTGAACTTCAAACAACATTTCCGGTTAATATGGTTACTTTGGTTGATGGAGTGCCTCAAACTTTATCCCTAAAATCTATTTTAGAATTATATCTTCTTCACCGAATTGAAATTGTTACCAAAAGATCAAAATTTGAATTAAATCAAGCAAAAAACCGGGCACATATTTTAGAAGGATATTTAATTGCCTTAGACCATATTGACGCCGTAATTGAAATTATTAAAAAATCAAAAGATGAGCCGACCGCTAAAAAAAATTTAATTGAGAAATTTAAATTATCCGAAATTCAAGCACAAGCGATATTAGATATGCAACTTAAACGGTTGACCGGATTGGAAAGAGAAAAAATTGAAGATGAATTAGCCCTTTTAAAAGAAACAATTACCTACTTGGAAAGTTTACTAAAAGATATTTTTAAAATTCTTAAAGTCATTAAGAATGAACTTTTATATTTAAAAGAAAAATATGGAGACCATCGACGAACTCAAGTAATAAAATCAAAACCAGGAGAAATAACTGATGAACAACTCATTGAAAATAAAGAGGTAATAGTTGTTTTAACAAAAGAAGGATACATAAAACAAGTTCCCCGCGAGACTTTTAGAGTGCAAAACCGAGGAGGAAAAGGAGTTAGCGGAATAGAAACAAAAGAAAACGATAATGTTTTTTATATTACTACAGCAATGACACATGACTATATGCTTTTTTTTACTAATTTTGGCCGTGTTTTTCAAACAAGAGTCTGGGATATTCCTGTTGGATCACGCACTTCCAAAGGAAAAGCAATTGTTAATTTAATTTCCTTACAAAACGAGGAAAAAATAACCTCAATATTAACTTATAACCATAAAATTGTAGAAGAAAAGGAAAAATATTTTATTTTAATGTCTACAGAAAAAGGAATGATTAAAAAAACTCCTTTTTCCGAATATACGAATATTAGAAGTAATGGAATTATTGCCATTCGTTTACAAAAAGATGACAAGCTTCTTTGGGCCAAATTAACTGATGGTAAAAAAAATGTTATTTTAGTTTCCAATAATGGTAAAGCGATTATTTTTAAAGAAGAAGAGGTAAGACCAACTAGCCGATCATCAATGGGAGTTAAAGGAATGGATCTTAATCAGGAACAATATGTTGCCTGTGCTGATGTTTTTGGTGATGATGAATTTAATAAAGAAATTTTAGTTATTGGAAAGAAAGGGATTGGCAAAAAAACTTCTCTTTCTGAATTTAAAGGCCAGCATCGTGGAGGCAAAGGAGTAAAAATTGCCAGTGTTGATGAAAAATTTGGTGCTGTTGCTTTTGCGCAAATTATAAAACCAGAGGATTCAACTGTTATTATTACCAGTGCCAACGGTCAGGTAGTAAAAATTAATTTATCAGCAATCCCTAACCGATCAAGAACAGCCAAAGGGGTAATTTTAATGCGTTTTTCCCAAAAAGATGATAAAGTTTCCAGCGCCACATTTATCTAAAATTAAATCATTCTCAAAGACCATCTTTTATTAAAGCTTTTATTAAAAAGTTTTCTCAAGGACCGTCCTTTAGTAAAGGACGGGCCTTAATAGTTTTCCACCTCGTAGTGGATAAAATCCCAGGTGTTTTAGGAGGTAAAATTAACTATATTTTAGAGTAGAGGGTAAAATGTTTCGTGAGCTGTTCAGCAAAACTTATTTAAAAACTAAAGCAGGCTCAGTGAAAAAAGATAGGTGATTACGGCTGTCCCTCCATAAGAAATTGAAGGCAGGGCCACCCCGGCAACCGGTAAAACTCCAAGATTCATTCCTACATTAACAAAAAATTGAAAAAAAATGTAACTTAAGATTCCCAGTTCTAACAAAAATATTTTTCTCTCTTCTGTGTCGCTGAAGTTAGTTTTATTGAGTATCTCCTTAATTAAAAAATAAAAAATAAAAGCGAAAGAGATAATTATTAATGCCCCTCCCATAAAGCCAAATTGTTCTACCAATGAAGCAAAGGCAAAGTCAGTTTTGTTTTCCGGTAAAAAATAAAGTTTGGATTGGGTACCTAAACCTAAACCTCTTCCAAAAAATTTACCCGAGCCAATGGTAATAATTGACTGATGCATGTTATAGGCAATACCATATCTATCAGTGTGAGGGTTTAAAAAAGCAATAATCCTTGATTTCTGATAAGGGGCTAAAAGAAACCATAAAATCGGGATTAAAAAAACTAAAAATATTAAAATCTTTAAAATATATTTTTTTGGAATATTGGAAAAAAATAATAAAATAAAAAATAAAAAAACCAAAACCATGGCGTTACCTAAATCAGGTTGTTTAAAGATAATAAAAGTAGGAACAATAAAATATAACAAGCTTTTCCAAAATAAAATTCGATAATTTAAATTTTTTTGGGAAAAAATGTTGGCAAAATAAAGAATAAAAAAAATTTTAAAAATTTCTGAAGGCTGAAATTGAAAAAAATAAAAATCTATCCATCTTTTAGAACCCTTTATTTCAATCCCAATAATAAAAGTAATTAATAAAACAAAAACCAATAACCAATAAAAAAAACCAGCGTTATTTAAAAAAAAATAACGACCTATTTTCTTAGAAATAAAAAAAATAATTACGCCAATATTTAAAAAAATTAACTGCCTTTGAAAAAAAATATTGTTAATACCTAATAAGTTAAATAGTCCAAAAGAAGCTAATAAAATAGAAGGAAATAATAACTTATTCATATAACACCTCGAGCTTATCTGCAAAAATAACTTTTTCAACCATAGTTTTTCTAGTAATTTCTTTAATATCATTTTTAAATTGAGAAGGAATTTTCAAATTAATTTTATCAGTTGGTTTTAATCCTAATTCTTTCCTTAATTGTTGAATCTTTCTAATAAGTTCTCTTAACTCACCTTCGTGTTTTAATTGTTCATTGGAAATTTTTACTTCTTTGTCTGGAAATACCTGTTTTCCATCAATAACTAAGTTTTTAATATTTAATTCAGCTAAAACAATTGGCCATATTTTTTTATTTATTGCAAAACTCTCTTTGAAAGTAATTTCTAATTTGGCCAAAGGAATTCTCACTTTAATCCTCATTTCCTTTCTTTTCGCATGAGCTAATTCTACTATCTTTCGAGCAATTTCCATGTCTTTTTCTAATTTTTCATCTCTTAAACTTAAATCAACCACCGGCCAGTTTTCTAAGTGAACTGATAATTTATCAGTTAAGTTTTTATAAATTTCCTCGGTGATAAAAGGAATAAATGGCGATAAAATAATTGAAAGATTGAGTAAAATAAAATACAAGGTGTTATAAAAAGCCTTTTTATCACTTTCCTTATCGTTATTAACCCAAACTCTATCCCGTGATCGACGGATATACCAGGTAGACAAATCATTGATAAATCTTTCAATTTCCAGGGTGGCACCTCTGGCATTAAACTCTTTTAATGATTTTTCAACAAAATTCACCAGATAAACAAATCTGCTTAAAATCCACCGGTCAAGAATATTTAAATTAAGATTTTTAAAATTAATTTTTGGATTTTTCTTATCTATCTTAAAATTGTCTAAATTAGCATAGTCAACAAAGAAACGATAAACATTCCATAACATTAAATAAAATTGACGCCTTACCTCATCGGCTTTTTTATAACCAAAGAGCATGTTTTGTGAAGGATCCTGTCTAGAATACATCCAGCGCATCACATCAACTCCAATTTTATCAGCTCCTTCATTAAACTCAATGGCATTTCCCCAGCTTTTATGCATTGGTCGGCCATCTTCTCCCAAAAGAGTCCCAAAACCTAAAACTCTTTTAAATGGATTGGTGTTTTCCAAAACAGTTGACATGGCAATTAAGGAGTAAAACCAGTTTTTGAATTGCCCTGGAAAAGATTCGGTGATGAAATCAGCCGGAAACCATTTTTTCCATTCTTTTTTATTTTTCAAGTATAAAGGCTCGCCTTGATTACCTTCGGTAATGGTTGAATATGGAACAATTCCCGCATCAAGCCAAGGATTACCAACATCAGCAATTCGTGAAATAATTTCACCGCATTTCTCACATCTTATTTTTACTTCATCAACCCAAGGTTTATGAGGAGAATTACCCTCAAATTTCTCCCATCCTGAAACTGCTTTTTCTTTTAGCTCTTCTTTTGAACCAATCACCTCAAAATGACCACATTCCCTACACTCATAAATTGGCAATGCCAACCCCCAATAACGGTTTTTTTTGGAAATCAACCAATCGTGCATATTTTTTAACCAATCCAATTCTCTCTCCAATCCAAACTTAGGCATCCATTCAATCTTTTTTGCCACTGCCATCATCCTTTCTCTTAAAGTCTTTTTTCCAAATTTTTGATCTTTTAAAGGGGGTTTGTCCATGGCAATATACCATTCATCAGCCACCTTCCAAACTAATTCTGTCTTACATCGCCAGCAAACAGGATACCGATGCTTATAGTTGTGAATTTTGTAAGCCCAATTGTTTTTTTGTAGATAATCAAGAATAATTTGAGGATTTTTTTTAGCATTTTTACCTGATAAAAAACCCATTGTTTCTAAATAATTGGCCTCATCATCAATAACCGGGATCATCGGTAAACCTAATTTTTTTCCTAGCCGATAATCTTCAGTTCCAGCAGAAACAGCTGTATGCACCATTCCAGTTCCTTCTTCAAGAGTTATCGGAAGAATTCTTTTATCAGTTGATATCACTAAATGAAAATTTCTTGCATGTTCTTGAGCAACTTTTTTAACTGCAGGAATATCATCAAAAGCTGAAATATATTTCACTCCTACCAATTCTTTTCCTTTAACAGTTTTGATTATTTTCTTAAAATCTTCACCTAAAACCTTTTTTGCTAAATCATGAGCTAACCAGTAACGTTCACCATCTTTTGTTTCCACTAATGAGTATTTAAAATCGTCATCAACAGCAACAGCGATATTAGCAGGAATTGTCCAGGGAGTGGTTGTCCAAACAAGAAGATATTCATTGTTTTTTAATTTTAACTTAAAATATACGGCTTCATGAGTGACATCTTTATAATCTTCAGTTAAGATTTCATGTTCAGAAATAGCTGTTTGGCAACGGGGACACCAAGGAACTGATTCTTGACCTTTATAAATCCATCCATTTTCGTAGCATTTTTTTAAAAAATACCAGATCATATAATTGTTTTCGTTGCTTAAAGTATAATAAGAATGTTCCCAGTCCATAAAATAACCTAATCTTTTTGATTGTTCTGTTTGGATACGGGAAAAACGAAAGACCCTCTTTTTACATAAATTAACAAATTTAGCGATAGATTTAAATTTATTGCCCGGAATTAATTTTTCAATATCCTGTTTGTTCCTTAAACCGAACTCTTTTTCTACCTCCACCTCCACCCATAAACCTTGACAATCAAACCCGTTTTGAAATCTTTGTCGATAACCTAAAAGGTTGTAAAATCTTTGCCACAAATCTTTATAGGTTCTCCCCCAGGCATGATGAACTCCCATAGGATTGTTAGCGGTTATGGGACCATCCAAAAAGGAAAAATATTTTTTGGATTTTTTATTTTTTTGTAAATATTTAGCCACAATTCCATTTTCATACCAATACTTAAGCCACTTTTTTTCCATTAAAGGAAAGTCTGTTTTTGAACCTACCGATTTAAACATAATTAAAAATTATAGTATAAAATTTAAAAAAAATTATGGTATTTTTTGATTAATTTAAGATTTAAAAACCTTGTTTTGATGTATAATAACGCAACAAAACATAACAAAGCCATAGGAGTTTTTTTAAGGGATCTGAACTTATTTTTTCCTCAAAAAAGCAGGGACGTCAAATTCTGAATCTTCAAGTAAAAACTCATCTAATTCTTCCTCCTTTTTTTCTTCTCCAATTTTTTCCTCTTGATTAACTAAATCATTAATAGTTGTTACCTCTTCCTTTTTTAATCTTAAAGGCTTTAATTTTGAATCAGAAAACTTAGTGGCAATTAAAGTAATTTTAATTTGATCCATCATCTTCTCATCAATCACTGCTCCAAAAATAATATCAGCACTTGGATCTACGCTTTTGGCAATAATAGTAGCCGCTTCATCAACCTCACTCATTGTTAAATCCGGCCCACCAACGACATTGAATAAAACTCCCTTAGCGCCCTCAATTGACATATCCAAAAGTGGTGAAGAAATCGCTTGTTTTATGGCAGCAATGGCCCGTTTTTCACCGCTTCCAACGCCAATTCCCATCAAGGCTGTTCCTGCCTCACTCATAATTGCTCGCACATCAGCAAAATCGACATTAATTAACCCCGGTGTAACAATTAATTCGGCTATTCCTTTAACCCCTTGATATAAAACAGAATCAATTTTCTTAAAAGCATCTAAAATCGGCGTTTTTTTATCAATTATCGATAAAACTTTTTGATTGGGAACAACAATTAAAGTATCAACCTTTTCTTTTAATTTCTCAATCCCCTCCTCAGCTGTTTCTTTTCTTTTTGCTCCTTCAAAATCGAATGGTTTTGTCACCACCGCCACTGTTAAAGCTCCAGTTTCTTTAGCTACTTCAGCAATAATTGGTGAAGCGCCCGTACCAGTTCCGCCACCTTCCCCGCAAGTAATAAAAACCATGTCCACTCCACTTAATTCTTCCTTTAATTTTTCTCTTGATTCCTCAGCTGCCTGACGACCAACCTCCGGATTACCGCCTGAACCTAAACCCTTAGTTAAATTTTCACCAATTTGAATTTTAATATTGGCTTTATTATTGAGTAACGCTTGAGCATCGGTATTAACGGCAACAAAATCAACTCCCGGAATACCTCCATCATTTATCATCGTATTTAAAGCATTTCCCCCGCCTCCGCCAACACCAACGACTTTTATTCTTGCCGCTTGCCCGGCTCTAGGTTTAATTAGCATAATTTTTAGGGAATAAATTGTTTAAAAAAATCCCTAATTTTAACAAAAGTGTTGTCTAAAGAAAAATCTTTAAAAATTTGGTTAAATTTTCGTAAACGGCTTCCTTCTTGCATCTTAAATTTTTTTCCATATAAAATCAAACCAACTGTTGTTGAATAAGAAGGATCGATCACCTCATCAATTAATCCAGTTAAACCCGAAGGATAACCGACTCTAATTGGTAATCCTAAAATTTTTTTCCCGACATTAACCATGCCCGAAGTTAATGAACCTCCACCCGTTAACACAATTCCCGAGGGAATATTATTGCCCAAACCGCTTTTTTCAATTTCTTCAAAAATCAGCTTAAATATTTCTTCCAAGCGTGCCATTATAATTTCATCAACTAATGTCTTTAATGAAACTTCAGTAATGTTTTCTGGTAACTGTAAATCTCTTAAGCTTAACTGATTAATTTTTCTCTTATTTTTTTCATAGTCCTTTAATGTTTGGCTTAAATAAAGTTTTACTTTTTCTGCGGAATCAAGGGAAACCCTTAATCCAACGGCAATATCATTGGTTATATGACGGGCGCCCACCGGTACAGATGATGAGTAACTTAAAGATCCCTCAGTAAAAATACAAATATCCATTTTTCCTCCCCCAATATCAACCAAAACTACTCCCAACTCCTTTTCTGTTGGGGTTAAAACCGCCATAGAGGAAGCCAGTCCAGAAAAAATAAAACCATCATTTTTTATTCCTAAATCATCAAATACCCGATTGATATTTTTTAAGTTGGTAGAAGAAGCAGTAATGATATGAGTATCAACCTCCAATCTTACTCCGGTCATACCAATTGGGTTTTTTATTCCTTCTTGACCATCAACAATATAATTTTTTGGTAAAACCTCAATTATTTCTTTAGTACTTGATAATGATATCGCTCTTGCCGCTTCAATCACTCTTTCGACATCGTTTTCAATTATTTCACCATTTGGGTTTGATATTGCCACAATTCCATGGGAATTTAATGAAGAGATATGCGGTCCACCAACCGAGACAAAAGCATGATTAATTTTATGACCAGCCATCCTTTCTGCCTTTTCAACACTTTCCTCTAAAGCTGCGGCCACCTGATCAATATCAACAATTAACCCCTTTTTAACTCCTGAAGATAAGGTAGAGTTAAAACCAATTACTTTAAGTTCTTCACTGTCTGGTTGATTTAAATCAATTAAAGTAGCAATTTTTGAACTACCAATATCAATCCCGCAAATTAATTGATCCTTCATAAAAAAAATTATACTAAAATATTAAAATACTACCACTGGTTTATTAAATCTTAAATCAAGTTTTTGAAAATCTCTACCTTTAATTTTAAATTGTTTTAAAATTTCAGTCAATTCTAATTTCTGTTGAGATTCATCTTTGTTAGAAGAAAAAATAATATTTTTATTATTAAGCTTCAAAATAATAAAATCTTCGCTTTTTACTTCGGCATTTTGAGGGTTATATCCTAAATCAGTTAATGCCTTAATCATGGTTAAAGCTACCTTTAAATCTTTAAAATTAAGCCAATCACCGGGTTTATAAGAATAATTTGAAATTTTTTGATAATAAAAGACCTCTGGTAAAGTTTCTGTATTTTCTTTTTTTTTAAAAAGAATTTTACCGTCTTCTGATAAATATAAAAAATAACCATCCTGCTTTAAAAAGGCAATTGGAAAAAAGCAATCAATTTCAAGTAATAATTCGTTTAATGAGGGTAAATCAATTTCTACTGTTCTAATTTGAGGGTTTAACAACTGAAGATTTTTTTTAAGTTTTTCCTTATTAAAAAAAATAATAAAAAAATTTTTTTGCTTAAAAAAATCCAAACCGGCAAAATTATTAAGGCACTGATTAGCCTTTATTTTAATTGTTTTAATTGATAAAAAATTTGCCTTACTTTTTAAATCGAACCAATTATAAAAAAAAATAATAAAAGAGAAGGATGTAAACGCAAAAATCAATAATAGATTTTTTTTTATTACATTATTGAATCTGTTTTTTGATCTCCCTGACAAGTAATTGACTGGCATTTTTACTAGCTAATTGTTGATAATTATTTTTTAATCGATAAAAATTTTTTTTATAATTTTCAATATTACCAATCATTTTGTCTATTAATAATTTTAAATTATAACTTTTATCATTTTGATTAAATATCTCCCCAATACCGTATTTTTTAAAAATTTGAGCGTGAAATAATTGTTCCTTATTGGCTGACCAAGGCAAAGGAATAAAAATAGTTGGTTTTTTTAAATAAAGCAATTCAAAAAAAGTATTAGCGCCAGCCCTGGCAATAACTAAATCGCAAGTTTGATAAATATAACCTATTTCATCACTATAAAAATGTTTTCGTAAAAAATAATTTTTTGCCTTAATCTTTTTCAGCTTGTCATAATCTTGATACTGTTTGGTTTCCCCTGTTTGGTGAATGACGATATATTTTTTTAATAAATCCTCCAAAATTTTTCCAATATGAACATTAATACTGTGGGAACCTAAAGACCCACCGGTGACATAAATTACCGGCCTGTCTTTTTTTATATCAAAAGGTTTTTTTATTACCTTTAATACTGCCTCTTTAATTGGATTACCAATAACAACTGTCTTTTTTTTATCAAAATACTCAATGCTCTCAGGGAAAGAGACAAAAATTTTTTTGGCGAATAAACCTATTATCCGACTGGCTAATCCGGGTTTTATTGTTTGCTCATGAGTAAAGACAGGAATTTTTTTAAAAAATCCCACAATTGACAAGGGTAAAGCGATATAACCACCAAATGAAAGAATAAAATCTGGCTTTTCTTCGTTAATAATTTTATAGGCATTAAAAAAACCCAAGGGGATGTATAAAAAATTAATTATTGACCGCCAGTTAATCACTCTGGTTAGCCGACCGGTAGCTAAGTCTATAAATTTAATTCCTTTATTCGCAATCTCTTTATATTCCAAACTGATTACCCTTTCAAAATTATTAATATACTTTCGTCCTACAAAAATAATCTCTTCTTTTGGGTTGTTTTTTAAATATTCCTCAATAAAAGCTAATGCCGGAGCCAAATGACCGCCAGTAATCAATATCTTCATAGTTTTTTTATTTTTTTTGCAATATTAATTAAAATTCCTAAAAGGGCATAGGAGATTAAAAGATTTGATCCGCCATAAGAAATAAAGGGCAATGAAATACCGGTTAAAGGAATTAGATTCACGATACCAGCCAAATTTATTAAAATTTGAAAATTAAATAAAAAAAATATCCCGCTAATTAATAATTTAGCAAAACGGTCAGGAGTTAAATTTATCAAGGCAAAGACTTTATATAAAAAATAAAGATAGGCAATAATTAAAATTAAACCACCAATAAATCCAAAATCCTCAGCGATAATAGCAAAAATTGAATCAGTATGGGCTTCGGGTAAAAATAAATATTTTTGCCGTGAACCGGCAAAACCAACACCAAAAAAACCACCATTTTTTAATGAAACTAAAATCTGATTAATATGATAACCAATACCTAAAGGGTCAGATTCCGGATTTAAATATGCCTGTAATCTTGCTAATCGATAAGGTGATACTTGGATAAAAAAATAAAAAATTAATATTGCTAGCGGAAAAAAAATAATCAACGGCCATAATGGATTATCAGAAATAATATAAATAGAAATTGATATTAAAAATATTATCAAAGCTGTTCCCATATCTGGTTGTAAAATAATTAAAAAAGTTAAAAAGCCAAGAAGGGTAATAAAAGAAAAAAAACGTTTTCGCTCTTTATAACTAAACCAGGCTGAAAGATAAATAATTACTGCCAATTTTGCCAGTTCGGTCGGTTGAAAGTTAAAAAAACCAAAATCAATCCATCTTCTTGCCCCTTTTACTTGATGACCAATTCCAGGAATCAGCACCACCATTAATAATAAAATTGTTAATATCATTATATAAAAAGCTAAATAATAAAAATGACGATAATTAAATCTTGATAAAAAAAACATTATTAAAAAACTAAATAAAAACCAAATTAGCTGCAATTTTAAAAAATAAAAGCTATCACCATAATAAGTAAAACTATAAACAGAAGAGGCCTCAAAAATAAAAAAAAGGCCAAAAACTGTTAGTAAAATTGGAATAATAACTAAAGTCGAGCGAGAATTTGTGTTTAATAAGCCTTTTTTAATGACTTTCATAAAATTATTTTTTAAATTTTATTTTTAGTATTAATTATTTTTTTAACTATTTGATTAAAAATCTCCCCGCGGTGAAATTCATTATTAAACATAGAGAAAGAAGTTGCTCCGGGTGAAAAAAGAAGATAACCACCGGTTTTTTTAGACAATTGATAAGCAACTTTTACTGCTTTTTCCAAATCATCAAATGGACCAATTAATTTGTCAGCATATTTTTCCTTCAAAAAGGGTAAAATACTCTCAGTAAAACTCCCCTCTAAAAGAATAATTTTCTCAACCACCGCTAATTTTTCAATTAAATCATTGAGGGGAAGATTTTTTGAATTGCCACCAAGCATTAAAATAATTTTTCTATCCTGAAATCTTTCTATCGCTTTAATGGTGGCCACTGGCGTTGTAGAAGTAGAATCATTAACAAAAATAATGTTGTCTTTTCTTCCAATTATCTCCTGTCTGTATGGTAAACCTTTAAAATTCAAAATCATTTTTTCAACTTCTTTTTGATCTAAATTTAAGACTTTAACCAATGTTAAAACTGCACTCACATTTTCTTTATTGTGATCACCTTTTAAATTATCTAAATCAAAGCCAATTTGTCTTGAATTAAACCAATATATTTTTTTGGGTAGGTTTATATTAAATTTTTTTGTTTCGCTTTTTAAAATATCTTTTAAGTTTTCATTGGCAATAAAATAATCGCTATCTTTTTGATAGGCAAAAATCGCCATTTTATCGTAAAAATACTGGTTAATATTTCGATAATAATTTAAATGATCTGGGTAAAAGTTGGTAAGAATAGCAATATGGGGACTAATTTTTTTTTGGTGAAAACCTGACAATGCCCATGATGAAAGTTCTAAAACTACCCAATCTTTTCTATTAATTTTTTCCAATAACTCTATCGTTGAAATACCGGGAAAATTTCCAGCTAAATATACAGAATAACCAAGCTCTTTTAAAATTTTAAAAATCAAATAGGAAGTAGTTGACTTGCCCCGAGTTCCGGTCACCCCAATAATTTTGGCCGGTGCCAAACTACAAAAAAAAGATAGCTCCATCTCTATTGGAATTCCTTTTTCTTGAGCAGCTTTAATTTCGGGTAAGTCCCATGGAACAGAAGGTCCTTTAAAAATATAATCAGCTGTTAAAAAATCTTCTTTTTTATGCCCGGCTAAATGAAAAGTAATCGGATAACCTTTAAGTTTTTCAACTGATGGTCTAAGTTTTTCTTCGCTTTTTAAATCAGTTATCACAACATTTGCCTTTAATCGAGAAAAAAATTGTGCTAAACCAATTCCACCACCTTGTAAACCCAAACCAACAATTAGAACCTTTTTGTTTTTGAATTTATATTGTAGCTTTTCCAGTAGACTATTTGACATAAATAAATTCTATCATTTTTTACCCTAATGGCGAATATTTTAAAAAATAAAAATAATTATTTCATGAAAGCAATCATCAATCCAAATATTGAAAAAACAATCGCCATTAACCAGGCCCTCATTACAATTTTTGGCTCCTCCCAGCCTTTATACTGCAACCATAAATGAAGAGGGGCTACTGGGAGAATTTTCCTTTTTAAAATCTTTTTAGCTAAAATTTGAATTAAAGAGGTTAAAATTTCAATTACAAAAATTCCGCCAATAACGATTAAAGAAAAAGATTTGCCCAATATTAAACCAATTACGGCAAAAGTCGCCCCAAACGATAATGCTCCGGCATCACCAAGAAAAATTCTTGCCGGATAGATATTAAAATATAAAAAGGCCAAAAGCGCCCCCAACCAAGCGGAAATAAAAAGACTGGTTGGAACATCAAGAATTGACCGAGAAATCACCCAAAAAGCACCCAGTGAAATAACCAAAACTCCGGTAGCTAACCCATCCAAACCATCAGTTATATTCACGGCATTACAAAAAGAAACAATAACAAAAGCAGCAAATAAAATATAAAAAATTCCAATATTAAAAACACCGAAATACGGTATATAAATAATATTAATTTTTAAACCGGCATAAAGCCAATAACCAGTAATCAAAGCTAAAATTGATTCTAAAATTAATTTGTGCCTGATTCTTAATCCAAAAAACTTATTTTTTTTCCAAAAAAAAATTTTACTCAAATCATCAAATAAACCTAAAAAAGAAAATGAAATAAAGGCAAAAAGAATAATCTTAACCTCTTCTATTACTGATGGGTAATTTGACGGAATTTTTTTGTAAATAAAAAGATAGGTAAAAATAAAAATTAAATAAATGAAAACTGTTGTTAATAAAATCAAGATTCCGCCACCCACCGGCGTACCAGTTTTGTGTTGATGAAAACGGTTAAAGATCGGTGTTGGTTTATTTAAAACATCTCTACCTTTTTGTAGCGGTCTTTGGAGTTTTAATTTATATAAATAATCTATAAAAGGAACAATTAATATTAGATTAACCAAAAAAGACATAATTACTGAAAAAAGATAAGTAGCCATAAAATTTAAATTTCAAAAAAATGCTGATATTATCCGTGGAATAAAAATTATCCCGGCTATTAAAACTGAACCAATGGCAAAAATAAGCATTGCCGCGGCGGAAACATCTTTGGCTATTTTTATATCCTCCCTGATTTTTCTATCAATGGCATCAGTTGTCTGCTCTAATCCGGTATTTATTGTTTCAATAACCAAACCCATTGTTATTAAAAATAAGATTATTAGTAATTCTGTATAAGAAACCCGGAAATAAAAAGCTCCAACAAGTGAAATTAAGGACAAAAAGAAATGAATTTTATAGTTTGGTTGTGTTTTTAAACTCCATAGTAAACCATCGAAAGCATGTTTAAATGAAATGGTATGTCTTCTAATCTGTCTTATCATGATATTATTTTAGCTAAAATTTTAGCTAATTTAAGGGAATCGTGCCTTAAAATGCTTCTTACTCGTGGGTCAATAAATCTTTCTTCTTTTGAAAAATTTATTTTTTTTCGATCAATTATATCTTTTTTTATCACAAAACCGCGGAAATTTATTTTATTCAAATCATTAATAACTGGAACTTCATTGTTTTTTTCATACCAATTTAAAACGTCCTTGGGAATTTTACCGTTATTAACGATAATATAATTGGGCACTCTGCCGGTATAAGAAAAGATGTCTTTTAGGAAGTCGCTAGCTTTATAGCCTGTTGTTTGACCGCTTTTTGTCATTAAATTTAAAATAAAAACTATCTTCGCTTTAGAATTTTTAAAAAATTCTTTTATTTTTTTTACTAAAAAAACTGGAATAATACTCGTATATAGATCGCCCGGAGCAATAATAATATAATCACTTTCATTAATTCTTTGAAGGGCTCTTGGATTAGCTTTTGCTTCCGGTTCAAGATATGCCCGCCTAATTCTTGCCTTTTCATCAAAATTTTTATCAATATTTCCCTCACCTTTAATCACTTTACCATTTTGATACTCAACGCAAAGATGAACCTTATCGAAAGTAACCGGTATCACCTCACCTTTAGTCTTTAATACAAAGCTGGCTATCTTCACCACCTCCTCATAATCACCAAAAACCTTTTCCAATGCCGATAAAAAAATATTACCAAAATTATGACCGGCCAAATCTCCTTTTTCAAAACGATATAAAAACAACTGACGCCATAAATTTGATGCTTCAGATAAGGCAATTAAACACTGTCTTAAATCACCTGGCGGCAAAACTCCTAATTGATCTCTTAACCTTCCGGTTGAACCACCTGAATCGGTCATCGAAACAATAACCGCTAAATCGCTAAAATATTTTTTTAAACCCTGAAGAACTACATATGTCCCGGTACCTCCGCCAACAACGGTTATTGTTTTTCCCATATAATTATTTTTTCAAAAACTTATTTTTGTAGATTTTATTTTTATAAAAAAATTTATTATCACTGACATCGTCTCTTATCACCTCCCCCGGTCCAATAAAAGTACTTTTGCCAATTTTAATTCCAGGCAGTAAGGTAGCATTAACGCCAATCCGACAATTTTCTCCAATAATCGCCCCTAATTTTTGTCTTTGAGTATCTA
>JBNAVI010000003.1:0-14468 GCA_049700175.1 Microgenomates group bacterium
CCTCCGTCTCTGGATTATGACAAAAAATACATTTCATATAGTGCCAAATAAAAATTTATAACACTACCTGTAGTTTTTCAAGATATCAAAATACCCACAAAAGATATCAATTTTAAAATTAGCCTTAATTTTTTTTAAAAAAATAATTCGAAATAAATTTTCGCTTTAAGAATTGAACAAAAAAAACCTTTTTTGTTTTTATAATAAATTTAGATGTTTTTAAAAGAAATTATTTTCCCAAAATTTTGTTTAGGGTGTGGGGCAATTGGTAGCTATTTGTGTTTAAATTGCAGAAAAAAAATAAAACCGGCTAACAGCAACCGGTGTTTTTATTGTAAAAAATTAAGTTATAATGGCTTAACCCATGCTTTTTGTTTAAAAAATTTGTCAATTGATGGTTTTTTTTCGGTTTTTTATTACAATTGTTTTTTGAAAAAAATTATTAAAAATATAAAATATCAATTAGCTAAAGAGATAATTTATGAATTACTAGAAACAACCTCCCCCTATCTTTTAAACAACTTAGGGTTTTACAAAAAGCTTTTTACCAATGCAAAAATTCAACCTATTCCTTTAGCCAAAGAGAGATTTAACAAACGAGGCTTTAACCAAGCCCAAATAATAGGCAAATTTTTTTCCCACATCTTTAACTTGCCCTTAATTGATGTATTAGAAAGAAAGAAATCAACCCCATATCTTTCCCAAACAAAAGATAAGAAAGAAAGAGTGTTGATTATGAGAGGCGCCTTTGCTTTAAAGAAAAACATTATTTTTAAGGAAAAAAAAATAATAATTGTTGATGATATTTTAACTACTGGAGCGACGGTTAAAGAAGCCGCCAGGGTTTTAAAGAGAAACAAAGTGGAAAAGGTTTATGTTTTTACTTTAGCAAGAAGCTAATTAAAAATTTAAAATTAACCTAAAAAAATCTCAAAACTCAAATGACAAAACTAAAACTCTGTCATCCCTGCGTAAGCTCTTTAATATCTGTCATCCCTGCGTAAGCAGGGATCCGGTTATTATTATCGAGATTCCCGCTTTCGCGGGAATGACAATAAGCGGGTGTCAACCGACGCGGTTGCCAACGGATTGATGTAACAACTGTCATCCCTGCGCAAGCAGGGATCTTATATTATTTTTATCTTTTTGTTATTATCGCTTTCGCGGGAATGACATTTAATGTATAATTAAAAATATGAAAAACATAGAAAAAATTGAAATCTCATCACGAACAATTATCTTTACTGTTTTATTTTTGATTTTACTTAAGCTTTTATGGATGGCCCGCGATGTTCTCTTTTCTTTATTTATTGCTTTTATTGTCATGAGTGCGGTTAAGCCGGCGGTAACTAAACTTAAGAAAATTGGTATTCCTAATTTTTTTGCTGTCCTAATTGTATTTTTATCATTTTTGTCATTAATAATTTATGGATTATATTGGTTTTTACCTCCGTTTATATCAGAGGTAATTGTTTTTATTAAAATTTTGCCCCAAAATTTGGAAAAATTGCTTCCCAATATAAACGATTTTATAAATTTTTCCTATGTCACCCGGTATTTACCAGACATAACCAATCAATTTTTTAATTTAATAAAAAATGTTTTTAGCAACGCGGTTTTTTTAATCTCCACCATTTTTTTCAGCTTTTATTTTACCTTAGAGGAGGATTTTATAAAAAAATTTTTAGTTGTTTTTTTTGAGGAAAAAAAAGCCCAGCAAGCAGTGGTTATTTTTGAGAAGATTGAAAAACGATTACAGTCCTGGTTTTGGGGAGAGTTAATCTTGATGATGATTGTTGGTGTTTTAACCTATATTGGTTTAAATTTAATTGGGATAAAACACGCCTTATTTTTGGCAGTAATTGCTGGTTTATTAGAGGTGGTGCCAAATATAGGGCCGGTTTTATCAACCATTCCGGCATTAATTGTTGCTTTGGGACAATCATATTTTTTAGGCTTATCAGTTTTGGCTTTATATTTTATTGTTCAGCAATTGGAAAACAATTTAATTGTGCCGGTGGTGATGAAAAATGCCGTTGGTTTAAATCCCATTATTACTCTTGTTGCTTTGTTAATTGGCGGAAGAGTGGGTGGGGCTTTGGGCGTGCTTTTAGCTATTCCTTTAACTTTATTTATAGAAACACTAATTTTAGAAATAATAAAAAATCAATCAAAAACATAATTGGCTAAATCTGCGTTAATTTTAAAGTAAGGAAAGTGAAAAAAAGATAAAAACCGATGTTTTTTTATGCTTATAAACGATTAACCCAAGTTTTTTTGGCATTATATGCCAGTAAGACAACAATTGTTTTTGGTTTTTTTTCATAAAACAATTACCCAGATAGGTTATTTAACAATCACATCAAAAAGAGCATAATTTTTACACCTTCCAACTTGATCGCTACTGGTGATTAAACAAGAAGGCACAATAATAAGATTACCCCTGGCCCTGACGTTAAAAATGTCTTTAAATTCCTGGGCGTTAAATTGTTTTTCTCCAATATCTCCTTTAATTATCATTGTATGACTGATTCCGGTCCCATCCCAAACAACCTCAATTGAGGAGATTGAAGAAAAATACTGACCGCCTCGATTTTTTATTTCTTGTCTTACCCGATTTTCATCCCAGGTATCAGGAATATTTTTATCAAGTTGTGATAAATGAGATAAAGTAGAGTTGTCTAGTTTAAAAAGAATTAAGGCATTAACAATTTCCAAAACCTCACTTTCTTTTAACCAGGCGGTATTATTATATTCACTTCGATAACCCCAATTACAATAAAACCAAGGAGAGTTAGCGTGGTTTGGACCATCATAAGCATTCATTAATAAATCTCTTAAGCTATTTATTGAAGAGGCTGCGTCAAAACCATGCTTTGTCCAAGGCTTGTCACTCCAGCCAATTTCTCCTGATTTAAGCATTACTCCTCCGTGGGTTGACGAATACCAAGCAGTAATTACTTCATTGGTGTCATTGGAAACCATCACTAAAGCTCCGTCGCCACATTCAGAATTTACCTCATCAACGGCTTGATTCCATAAAACAAAGTGGTCATCTTTTCCCCGATAAACCTGACATGATTCAGTAGAACAAATTTCTCTTTCGCCTCCGTTGGTATAAGCATAAGCATAAGAAGAAGCGGCAACAATTTGGGCCTTAAAAGCTTCATAAACATCGGTTCTGTCTCTGTGCATTTCGCTTAATCCCTTTAAATAATCTTTAATATTTAATTCACCATAATTTTGAACCTTTATCTTGTTGTCTTTAAAATTTCTACACTCAAAACGGATATTATTATAATAACTAGAAAGAATATCTCTATAATTTTGCCCGGCTTTTGCTCTTCCATAAGCACCATACTGATTCATTCCTGTTTTATTTGGCGCGCCAATACTAAAAAAACCAAATTTTGGTGAAAAACCTGGATCTTTTTTTACTTGATTATTTATTGGATCATAATCTGGAGAACAACCACCAAGCGATGTTCCAGCGCTTCTTGGGATTGGATTGGCAGCAAATTTTTTGGCAATTAATTCTTGTTGAAGAGCTGAAAGTTGAGCAATTTTTTGTCTGGTTTCAATTATCTGTTGACCTAAGATCTGTGATTGTTTATCGATTTCCTGCTTTAAGTAGCTAAGTTGATTTTTTTCCTGCTCCAACTTCTTTTTTGTTTCCTCAAGATTCTTAATATACAAAACAATTTTAATTATTGTTTTTCTGTCCTCATCGACAATTTTTTTTTGATAAAAAAAATCACCCAATGATTGAGATAAATTTTCGGAAACAAACAGATTTAATAATGTTAGGTTGTTTTTATTGACGTTTTTATAATACGACTTTGCTCTTTCATTTAAAAGTTTTTTTTGGTAAAAAAGAGCCGCCTCTCCTTTTTTTACTTCTTTTTCTTTTTGAAATATTTCTTGCTCAATTTGATTGGTTTTAACTTTTATCTCTTCTAATTTAGCTTTTAATTGTTGATGGTTGGCTTCTTTTTGTGATAAATCTTGTTTTAATAAATTAATTTGTCGGCTTAATTGATTTATTTGCTCGTCTAGATCGGCCCTTGCCTTAAAAGTAAAAAAAACCCAATAAACAAAATAAAAACAAAAACAAGCAACTTCTTCATATATTAATTATAAATTGTTATACTTAAATTAACTATGAAAAAGCTTTTTTTCTTATTTTTTATAATTTCTTTTTTCTTTTTAATAATTAAACCGGTTTTTTCGCAAGAAAGATATGTTTCTTGTGATTTGTGTGGTTTTTGTCCCTCGGCCAATCCCACTCCTCCCTCAAACTGGGAAAAGTGTGTGCGTTGTCTTTATCCGGGAATTGTTCCCAACCCAACAATAAAGTCAACCTTAAAAATCGATCCACAAACAAACCTCCCACCAACTCCTTTTCCAGGAAGACATTTTACCATGATTGGTTGTGTTCAAACTTCAGGTGGTGGTTTTACCAGTGAAGAGGGAGTGATAAGTATTGGTCAATTGTTTTTAAATATAATCTTTTCTGTTGTTGGTGGTTTTGCTTTTATTACCTTGGTTTATGGTGCCTTTATTATCATCACCTCACAAAACAACCCAGAAAAATTAGATTACGGTAAAAGATTAATTTATGGAGCAATTATCGGGTTAATTTTTTCCTTGTCTTCTGTTTTTATCGTTCGTCTTATTGCCAGCGATATTTTAAAAATCCCGGGATTTGGTGGATTTTAACCAAAAACCCAAAGTTGATAATGCGGGAATTATTAATAAAATTTCCGTTGGCGAACCGGTAGCTGGGATAGAGTTTACTTTTTTTGTTTGATATAAATTATTAGTGGACGAATTATTGGAAATTTTAACGGTTGATATGGGGGTGGGGGATAAAGACGGAGTAGGAGTAATTCTTCCTGTTTGTTTGCTGCTTATTAAAGGAATTTTGTTTTTTAAGTTAATTCTTCCGGTAACCACACCAAAAAAAACTATCACCACCACCAGGCCTAAAATAAAAGAAATAACCTTGTTAAAATTATCCATATAGTATTTATTATATCAAATTAAATTAAAAAAGCAAGATGGTGCCTCATTCAAAATATTACCAAAAATAAGCTGATGCCTCAAAATTAAACATTACCCAAATCTATCTTTCCGTTTTAAATCATCTATTTTATTGCCTCTGCGAGTGGAGATTTTATTTTTCCGTTAGCAAAAAATAAAAAATTTCTCTTACTTATTGTTGTTCTATCTTTTATCCGATCGTGTAAAAGATAGAACCATTTTAGTTTTAAAATAATCAACATCATCATTTTTCAAAATAATAAAATGGGGTGTGAAAGATAATAAAAAAGTTTTTAAATTAAATAAAACTAGGTGAAAATAAAGTAAATTTTTGGTTCTATTTTTGCAACGATCGGTGAAAAGATAGAACTTTTTTAAATCAAAAAATCTTCCTGTAATTGAAAAATATTCAAAAACATATATAAATTTATTAATCTTATTTAAATTTTTTAGAATTGCCGTTTTTGTCGGCAGATTATTTGGTTGGAGATTAGTCTTTAGTTATAAATTAAAAAAACAATAACAAATTCTTAACTTAATAAAACGAATTCTTTTTTTATCGATATTATCTTATAGGTAGTTAAAGTTTTTTGCTTTAGATTTTAAAAAAGGCTTTAACTGTTTTTACAAGCTAAAACATTAATTTTTTAATAGAGTTCATCAGAAAAAAATCAGTAGGCCCTTGATTTTTTTTACAAAAAAAGTCATAATTGGGTTAATTATGGAAAACAATCCCCAAGTGGTTTTTTCATGGAAGGCACCTCTTCGTCCATATAAAAAGAAAAGTGCGTTGATTTTGCGTTTTTACATCGCCATCGCCTTGCTCCTCTCTTTAATTTTTTTCTTTTTTGGCGATAAAATTTTGTTAATTCCAGTTTGGGCGATTTTGTTTCTTTTTTATGTTTTAACTATCACACCACCTCCAGAAGTTGAAAATAAAATTACAGTTTTTGGCATTGAAACGGCCGGTGTTACTATTCGCTGGGAGGTTTTGTCTCATTTTTACTTTACCAAACGTTTTGGTTTTTATCTTTTAACTATTGTCTCCCGGCCGCCATTTTTTTCCCATGTCTATTTAGTTGTTCCCAATGAAGAAATTAAAAAAACATTAATTGACATTTTATCCCAGCATTTGATTTATCAGGAGAAGCCGCAAAGAAATTTAATTGATAAAGTTATTGATTGGTTAGCAAAACTACTGCCTGAGGAAGAGGAAGAAAAAAAAGAAACTATAGTTGTTTCACAAAAACCATCGCCGGCAACTCCTTAACCCCAAAATCTCTTGCCCACCTAATTACCCCCTCATCAGTAGAAACGAGAAAACCATCTATTTCTTTTGCTAAAACAATTAAATCTAAATCGGTTGGGCTATCTAAAAAACCAAGCCGGGTGGCCTTGCGGTATCTCTCTCTTAATTTTTTAATTACCTCCCCAACTTTTATCTGAAATTCTTGGTGGCTAAGTTTCTTTTCCTTTAACATTAGTTTTCCGGCATTAAAAACCTCTTCTTCAGCAATATTTAAACCGCGATAAGCTCTTTTTCTTACCTCCTCAATTATTTTATAAAAAACATTGGCAGAAAAATTAATTTTGTTGTAATCTGGCGATTTAATTATAATTACCGATAAAAATTCTTTTAAAAATTCCTGATTTTTATCTTCAAAAAAACTTAAAAATTCATCAACAGCTGAAGGGGGCATATAAAATTCTTTATCCTTGTTTTTTTTTATTAACTGGGTTATTTTTTTAACTACCGTTTCTGTTTTGGTGCCTAAATTTATTCCTGCCTGCATATTAAAAAAAATATTGGTGTCTAAAATATACCTTTTCATTTTTTACTCTTGAATTCTAATTGGCATTATAATGTGTAAAAAGTTTGGATTGTTTTTTTCTTTAAAAACTGCCGGTGAGTCTGGTCTTAAAAATTCAATTATAATCTCGTCTGAAGAGAGATGATTTAATAAATCAAGTAAAAATTTAAGATTAAAAGCAATTTTAATCTCTTCTCCTTCTATTTTTGCCTCCTGGGTGGTAATTTCTTTTTCTTCTCCGTCTGTTTTGGGGAAAAAAACTAGTTTATTTTCTTTAATTTTTAAGACTAAAATATTTGAAAATTCCCGTGAAAAAACCGAAACCAGTCTTACATTTCTTAAAAACTCTTTTCTGTCAACCTCTATTGTCGTGTTTTTTTGGGTGGGAATTACCTTTTCAAAAGGAGGAAAATCACCCTCAATTATTCTGGTATAAAAATTGTCATTGGCTAATTTAAACTGAATCATTTTTTCTTTTTCTGAAAATGAAAAACCAATCTCTTTTTCATTTTTAATCAAATTTAAAAAATCGCTTAAAAAGTTTGCTGGAACAATAATTGAAGGAAAATTGATGTCTTTTTTTGTTTTCAATAAAGAAAGCCGGAAACCATCAGTGGAAACAATTAAAATCTCTTCATCGCTGGTAATAAAATTAACTCCGGTTAATACCGGTCTTGAATCATCGTTTGATGTGGCAAACAAGACTAAAGGAAGATTGTTTTTTAAAAAATCAGTTTTTAATCTCTGGTCTTTTTTATCAATTACTGGTGGAAAAGGAAAGTCTTTTTCTTTATATAAAGGAAACTCACCTTTTATTTGATCTTGGGTAATTAAAATTTTGTTTTCCTCTATCTGAAGATTAATTTTGTTTTTGGGAATTAAGGTTAAAAAATCAATGACTTTTTTTGGTTCAAAAACAACCAAAAAGCTGTTTTTTATTTCTGCTTCTATCACTGCATGGTAATATTGATTAAGATTGGTTGAATAAATATGTAAAACATTATTTTCTCCTTTTAGACAGACTCCTTGGATAATGTTTAAAGAAGAAATTTTTGTTGAAACAAAACGAGAGGCAATATTTATTTTCTCCAAAAAAATATTTTTATCTAACTGTACAGTTACCATATAATTATTAATTAATAGTAATAAAAGCTGTGTATAAGTGTATAAAAAAAAATATTAAATTTCAAGAAAAACCTATTTAAAACAAGTTTAAAGTGGATTGTTTGTGGGTTTTATGTGGAGGGAAAAAGACTTTGGGTTATGTTATCAACTTCTTTTTTAAAAACCGGATTTTTTAAAAGCATCCCTTCAATTTTTCTTTCGGCGTGAATAATCGTTGTATGGTCCTTTTTTTTTAAAAAAAAGGCAATTTCCTCATATTTCATTTTTAAATATTGTCTTAAAATATACATAACAATTTGTCGTGGTAAAGCCAGGTTGCTGGTTCTTTTTCCACTTTTTAAATGGCTCTGTTTAATATTATAAAAAGAACAAACGCAGCGAATCACATCAGCTGGAGTTACTTTTTTAATATTGTTTTGTTTTTTTTCGGAAAAATAATTATCAACAACCTCCAAATCAATTATTTCCTTTTTTCCTAATATTTTTGCATATAAAGAGAGAAGGGTTCCTTCCAGCGCCCGGGCGTCATTTATTCGTTCGGCAATAATTTTTACCGCCGGCATTTCAATTTCAATTTTTTTTTCTTTAGCTTTTATTAACAAAATAGCACATCTTAATTCAAAATCTGGTGGTTGAATATCAATGGTTAAACCACCGGAAAAGCGCGAACGCAGTCGGTCTTGTAAATTTTTAATTTCATAGGGAGGCCGGTCAGAGGTTAAAATAATTTGTCCGCCAGCGGTTATGATTGAATTGAATGTATGAAAAAATTCCTCCTGAACATGAAGTTTTCCAGCAATAAACTGAATATCATCAACAATTAAAAGGTCAAGTTGACGATATTTTTTTCGAAACCGGTTGGTATTTTTGTTTTGAATTGCCTCAATTAATTCATTGGTAAAATTATCACCGGGACAAAACAAAACCTTTTTGTTTTGGTCTATCTCTAAGATTTTCCGGGCAACTGCTTGAGCAAGATGAGTTTTACCCACCCCAACCCCTCCATAAAGAAACAGGGGATTATAGGCATTGCCAAGATTATTAACAATTGCCTGAGCTGCCGCATAAGCCACTTGATTGGTTGAGGACACAGCAAAATTTTCAAAGCTGTATTTTAGGTTTAAACCGGCTTTAATAAAAACATCTTCTTTATTTGGTTGATAGGTTAAAAGAGGCGGAGGAGTTTTTTTATGTTTTTTTTCGACCAATTTTAAATTGACAGAAATATTTTTTTTAAAATCTTCTTTTAATAACGTTTCAATAATTTTTAATTTTTTTTGTAAAAAACCATAAATTCCAATGTTATCACAACCTAAAATTATTTCATTTTCACTTAGGGTAATTGGTTTGGTTTGTTTAATAATTGAAATAAAAACATCACTGATATCTTTATTTTGATTTTTTTTATTTTCCAGACCGTTAATAAAAGTTTGCCAGAAGCTATCAAGCCAATTCATATTTGTGGATAACTTATCCACAAATAATAAACATTTAAACAAAAAGTTTCAAGGAGTAAAAATATATCAATTTATAACAAAAAAGGGGTTTTTAAAGTTCGCCAATTTTTTCTTTTTTTTCTGCTTCTTGCTTAATAAGATTAAGATACCTTTCAGTAGAAGAAAGCCTTCGATGGCCAACTAATTTAGCTATATATTCAATCGATGCCCCATTTATTAATTGGTGAGCAATAAAAGTGTTTCTTAAATCATTAACGGTAGCGTTTTCAATTCCTACCTCTTTAAAACAGCGGGTAATGATTTGTCTAATGTTTCTGATTAAAAGCGGCTTGCCAGTTCGGGTGATAAAAAGATTATCAAAACTGGAATTACCCCTAATTTTTAAATAACCGGCAATTGCTTTTTTTACCGCCTTATTTAAGGGGATCTCTCTTCCTGGCGTTTTGCCATAAGGCCTGATATGCAAAGAATTTTCTTTAATATCAGAAATTCTAATATTAGCTAATTCTCCGATTTTTATTCCGGTTTGTAAAAATAACTCGACGATGGCGTAGATTCGCGGATCATCTCTTACATAATCTCTTAATGCCCGATATTCAAGTTTACTAAAAATTCTTGGAGTAGATGGGGTATATTTGGGATGAGATACCTCAAGCGATGGGTTTTGAGCAATTACCCCCTCGTTTTTTAAGAACCGAAAAAAAGTACGAATGGAGTTTAGTTTTCTTGAGGCAGATTTTTTCGTGTAGTTTTCGTTTAAGAGCTTATTAATAAAATTTTCAATCACCTCTTTTTTTACCTCGCGGATATCGTTAATTTCCTGGGCGGTAAGAAAACCTATAAACTGTTCTAAATCTTTTTTATAGGCAACAATGGTAAATTGCGATTTTCCCTGTGTTTCTAAATATTTTATAAATCTTTCAACCAGTTGAGGTAATAATAAATTCTCCATAAATCCTATAATATATCAAAAAAATCATTTTTATGCAATAGTTTTTTTATATTAAGGTCCGTCCTTTTGAAAATTTGAAAAGGATGGACCTTATTAAATTTTAAATTAGATTCCTGCTTTGGTAGGAATGATGATAATCAGGTGTCAACCGACGCGGTTACCAACAGATTGATGTAGCAACTGCCATCCCTGCGTAAGCAGGGATCCCCTTATTGTTTTAGATTCCTGCTTTTGCCAGGTACCATTTGGCACTGGCCTTTGTCAGGTTACCGTCTGGTACCTGGCTTTCGCAGGAATGACACTAGGTCACTTTATAAATTTTTAAGCTGTTTATATTATAATGATTATATCATGTTTGACTTAATCTCAATTGGTTCAATTAGTGTTGACTTTTATTTTAAAGGCAAAACCTTAACTAACGACAATGAAAGATTTCATTTAGCAATTGGGGGAAAATATCAAGCTGATTTTTTCTATCAATCGCTTGGCGGTGGTGCAGCCAACGTTGCTATTGGCTGTTCAAATCACGGACTAAAAACCGCTGTAATGGGAACGATTGGAAAAAATATATTTGAAGGGTTTATTAAAGATCAACTAAAACAAAAAAAAGTTTCCTATCAATTTTGTGATTTTGTTGAAAATTACTATAATGTTTCGGCAATTTTGCTCTCGAAAACTGGTGAAAGGTCAATTGTTCACTATTCTACCTTTAATCAAAAACTTTTTGATCACGGTATAAAAATTAGTAATTTAAAAAAGGCAAAAATTGTTTACTTGGGCAACTTACCTGAAATAGATCTTTCAGAAAAAATACGGCTTAGCCATTTTAACCAAAGAAATGCAATCACAACCATTCTAAATCTTGGCGTCAAAGATTGTCGAAGACCCAAAAATCAATTAAAGGAATTACTTTTACTTGTGGATATTTTAATCATCAATGGCCATGAATTTGCTGAGTTGGTAAAGGCAAAATATGAAGATATTTTTTTTAATGAAAATATAATAAATCACTATATTCCTTTTTTAAAAGACAAAATTGTTGTTGTTACTGAAGGAAAAAGAGGCAGTTTTTCCTATTATAAAGGTAAAATCTTTCACGTACCGGCGAAAAAAGTGGAAAAAATAATTGATACCACTGGTGCTGGTGACGCATTTACTGCTGGTTTTATCGCCGGTTTCTTAAAAACCAATGATCTTAAGATAAGTATGGAAAAGGGAGCTTCCTATGCGGCAGAAATCTTGCAAAAAATTGGCGCTAATTAAAATATAAAAAAATTCAACCTGAGAGTTTATTATTTTTTAAAAGATTATAAGCAATACCACAGGCAATCGCATCAACCTCATCATCATATTTCCTTTTTTTCAGCTGATATTCTATTGTTAGAATTTTCTCAATCGCTTTTTTATCAGCCCGGCCGTCTCCGGTTATTGCCTGTTTTATCTGCAGTGGTGTCAGGTATTCAATTTTGATTTTATGTTGGCCGGCAAGAAGAAGAATTATTCCTTGAACATTGGCAACGGAAATTATGGTTTTTTGGTTTTTAAAATAAAATAACTTTTCCAAAACCAATAATTGAGGTTTATAGGTTTTTATAATTTTAGCCAGGGTTTGATATATTTTTTTCAAACGGGTTTCTATCAATTCATTTTTTGAAGTAAGGATTACACCAGAAGAGATTAATTCTTTATCCTTAAAAATTGCATATCCGGTTCTTTCAACTCCGGCATCAATGGCTAATATTTTCACAAAATTAAAAAATTAGTAAAAATGATGGGAGAGTCGCCCATTAGTACGCCTTGGCATTCACCTGGCGCCTATTAATCCCGTCGTCTTCGGGAAGGCTGATGGGGATTCCTAATCTTGGGGTCCGCTTCGCACTTGAGATGCCTTCAGTGCTTATCGGATAGAAATATAGCTACCCGGCAATGCCCTTTTGGGACAACCGGTACACCAGGGATTTCCACTCCTAGGTCCTCTCGTACTGTAGGAGTGCCCCCTCAAGAATCCAAGCGCTTGCACAGGATAGAGTCCGACAATAATTTCGACTATATCTTTCCCAACAATATTGGGATCTGGCGTATAGTCTGTGAGGATTCTATTTAATATGCTTTAAAATTTCTTCTTTCCTAACCTTTCTTTTTTCAGAATTCATTGAATAAGCAATATCCAATATCTCTTTTAAACCATTCTTTGTTAAGTGCTCTTTTTTATCTATTTTTTTTATCACTTTTTTGAATTTTAAGAATTCTTTTCTTTTAACAATCAATTTATTTTCAAAAAAAGGAATCACTTTTGTTTTTAGAGATAAAAAATCTCTAACAACAAAAGCTAAAGTCTTATCTGATGAGTCCTTATGGTCGTTTGGTTTAACATATCCACAAGCTAATCTCTTTTTAAGATAATCTAAAACTACTTTCCCTTTTGGGTTTTGTGAAACTTTAAAAAAAACTATTACTTGATATTTTAGTTTAGTTTCTCTTGAAGGAACAACCCCAACATAAAAACATCCCTCGCCATCAACAAAACCATAAAGATATTCATCAGATATGTATAGCATATTAAATAGTCTTTCCTGCTGGTTATCTTGCTATCAAAATTGATAATGGATTCATATTTTCACTAGGATAGTAATGTATAGTATACCCTAGTAATGAATCCTTAACAAGACGTCCCAGCATATAGCCAGATTTATATTCCTACATTCTTTTACAAAAAGATCTTCCTTACGGAAGAATAACAGGCATTATTAAAACGTCGGTAGGAAGAGACAGCTCGGGACATTTCTCAAACTGTCTCACGACGTTCTGAACCCAGCTCGCGTACCGTTTTAACGGGCGAACAGCCCGACCCTTGGGACCGACTTCAGCCCCAGGATACGGTGAGCCGACATCGCATAATTTTAAGAGTGGACTATACCTTCATCCCGACATTTAAGCCGGGAGGTGACGTTTTAGCCCTTCGCATTTGAAGGACTCTGCCAACTTTTTTGGCAAGTCTCTACGGGGTTATCACTAAAAGACAGTAATTTGTATTTCATTGATGGTTGGATGAATGGTTTAATAATTGAGAAAAACTTTTCCTGAGATTCTTTTAATATTCTTATTCGGTAAAATCTTTTATCTTTATTAAGTCTTGCTCTTATTTTTAACATTCTTAAACTATGCAATAGTCTTTTTTGAGATTTAAGATCAAATTGCTGACAATTTAAATAGACATCTCCCTTTTTTGTCTTACTACCATCATCCATGTACCAAACAGCCAATGTTAATGGTGTTAAGGAAAAATTTTTCGGAATGATTTTTTTACCATTGGCATAAAACTGATTAAATAGCTTTGTTAATTGTGGGTGTTCTTGGGTAAAAAAGCGATAAGCCAATTTTAAATCGTTCTTATTTTGTTGTCTGGTCTTCGGTGCTGATTTCACAAAGTCTTTTAGCTCTTGATACTTCCAATCAACATACTCTTTAGCTTTAAATGAATGGTTTACTTCTAAAAAAGCATCACTTCTGCCGGCAATCTGTCTTAAATACCCGTCTCCAAGAATGCACCCAACAATAATCTCCAGCTGTCTTTTAGTGAAACTTCCCACGGTATTGGTCATATACTTAATTATATGACGTTTACCGTTATGAGTCACTTTTTTTATAGGAGATTACTCTCCTAGGCACCCCGATGTCATCAAGGTGCCGAACCGAGCCGTCGATGTGAACTCTCGGGCTCGACTAGCCTGTTATCCCCGGGGTAGCTTTTATCCGTTAAGCTCTGCCGGCAATCACTGCCAGGCAGAGGATCACTAACGCCTGCTTTCGCATCTCAAGGTACTATACAGTACCTTGCCAGGTACAGTATTGTACCTGGGCTCGGATGGTCATCCTCGCAGTTAAGCCAGCTTATGCGTTTGCACTTCCAGTCCGATTTCCATCCGGACCAAGCTGACCATTGCGCCCCTCCGTTACCTTTTTGGAGGGAACCGCCCCAGTTAAACTGCCCGCCAAGTACTGTTTCCCAACCATCGTTGGGATGAGGCAGAAAAATGTTAAAGAGAGGTGTTTCATTGTCGGGAAATACCGGACGGTATC
>JBNAVI010000004.1:0-12555 GCA_049700175.1 Microgenomates group bacterium
CATTCCTGATAAGGCAGGAATCCGGTGATTATGGATCTCTGATCAAATCAGGGATAACGCAAAGCGTCATTTTTAATTTTCAAATGTTAGTTGTTAAATAAATTATGAAAGCTTTATTTAAAAAAGAAATAAGTTATTATCTAAATAATCCTTTGGGGTATATTATTCTGATTTTATTTGCCATTTTTGCCAATTTTTTGTTTGTTAAAGATATTTTTGTTTTAGGATCGGCCTCAATGCGCAGTTTTTTTGGGATTTTGCCGTGGCTTTTTTTGGTTTTTATTCCTTCATTATCGATGAGAATCTTTAGTGAGGAAAAAAGAATAAATACAATTGAGGTTTTACTTACTCTACCAGTTTCTGAGACCCAGATAGTTTTGGCAAAATTTTTTGCCCTTTTAACCTTAGCAACAATAAGTTTGGTTCTAACCTTAAGTTTGCCAATTTCACTTTATTTTTTAACTAAAATTAATCTAATTGAGATTTTAGTTGGTTATTTTGGCAGTTTGCTTTTAGCCGCTGCCTTTATTTCTTTATCTATGTTTTTCTCTAATACCAGCAAAAATCAGGTAGTGGCTTTTTTGCTTTCTGTTTTAACTATTTTTTTTCTTTTGGTTTTATCAACCGATTATTTTTCCTCGGTTTTACCAAAAATAATTCAGGATTTTTTAATTTATTTTTCACCGGTTTTTCATTTGCAAAATTTTGCCAAAGGGGTGATTGATTTACGCAGTCTTTTTTATTTCTTTTCCTTAATTTTTTTATTTTTATTTTTAACCATTATTGATTTGGAAAAAAGAAAATAAGTTATTTTTTAAACAATGGGAAAAATTTTCCATCAACTTAAAAAAATTAACCTGGTTAAGATTTTAAAATTGGAAAAGCTGGAAAATAGTATTATTATTTTTTTAGCTCTGGCAGTTTTTGTTTTATTGAATTTACTTTTATCAACAATTTCTTTAAGGATTGATTTATCAGAAGGGAAAGCTTATTCCTTATCTTCTTCAACCAAAAAAATTCTTAAGAATTTAGATGATTTAGTGACAATTAAATTTTTTGTTTCATCGGATTTACCTACCCGACTTTTACCTTTAAAAAATGATGTTTTGGATTTTTTAAATGAATATAAAAAAACTTCCGGCAAAATCAATATAAAGATTTTAGATCCAAAAAAAGATGAAAGGGTTCTTCAGGAAGCAAAAGAGCAAGGTCTGCCTGAACTACAGTTTTCTCAACTGGAAAAGGATAAATATGCCATTGCCAATGTTTATTTTGGGGCGGTAATTTCTTATGCTGATAAAAAGGAGGTTTTACCGCAGCTGACGGATTTGGAAAGTTTAGAGTATAATATCACCTCATCAATATATAAACTAACCAAAAAAGAATTGGAAAAAATCGCTATTTTAGGCAAGCAGCAGAAGTACAATCCTCAAGAAGATGATTTGTTTACTTTTAAAAAAATTAGTGAAAGGCAATTCGTTTTGGATTTTATTGATGTTTCCTCTTCTTCAGCCACAAAAGAAATCAATCCCTCTTATAAAACCATTTTGGTTTTTGATAATAATCAAAAAGAATATGACCAGCAGGAAATTTCCGCCATTAAAGATTATTTGAAAAACAAAGGTAAGGCCATATTTTTTATGGACGGGGTTTGGGTTGGAGATGATTTAAACGTTTCTGAGGCAAAACACAATCTTTTTTCCATTACCCAAAACTATGGGTTGACAGTTGAAAAAAATCTTGTCTTATCAACTTCAGCCGAGTTAGTTAATTTCGGTAATCAGATGGTTCAGTTTTTAACAGCTTATCCTTATTGGTTAAAAACCAATAATTTTAATTTAAAAACACCTTATTTTTCCAATGTTACTCAACTTACTTTTCCTTGGGTTTCTTCAATTAAAATTGATAAGAGACAGAATCTTAAAATTGAAGAATTGGTTAAAACAAGTAAAAAATCCTGGGTTGAGGAAGCTCCTACAGCCCAAGTTTTAAATCCCCAAAATATTCCCAATCCATCAGGTAATCTAAAAGAATATTTAATTACCGTTTATGCTAAAAAAGAAGATGAGGGAGAACTGGTCGTTATTCCTTCATCCCGGTTTATTCTTGAGCGATTTTTAGGCCGGGCGTCTGATAATTTGGAATTTGTTTTAAATTTATTAAATAATTTAGCTTCCGGAGGAGCATTAGCTGGGATTCGTCAACGGGCGGTTTCGTTATATCCTTTGCCAGATTTAGGAGAAAATCAAAAAGATTTATTTAAATATTTAAATATTTTTCTTTTACCTTGTTTGTTGGCAATTGTTGGTGCTTTTCGACTGGTCAAAAGAAAATAATCTATACACCGTCGGGGTAGTTAAGATAGTCTTTTAATGCCATTTTAACATCAATAAAACTAAGTTTACTCCATGGGATTTTCTCTTTGGTAAAAAATTTAAAATCGCCGGCATCATCGCCAACTTGAATTCTTTTAATCTGGCTGTTTTTTAATTTAGTAATATAAAAAAAACATAAAGGTTGATAATTTATTCCCCGGTAAGGATAAAAACCAACGTATGAGCCGAAGTAATAAATTTCTTTAATTTTAATCCCCAACTCTTCCTTTGTCTCTCTTATTATTGCTTCTTCTGCTTTTTCTTTAAAATCAATAAAACCACCGGGTAAATCCCAGAAGTTCTTTTTTGGCGGAAGTTTTCTTTTAACAAACAGAATTTCGCCCTTTTCATTTTCCAAAATTAAGGCACAGGTGGGCACAGGATTAAAGTAAAAGTGGAAGCCACATTTTGAACAGTCAACTAGATGGTTAATCTTTTTTAAATTATTTTTGCAATTCGGGCAAAATTTAAATTTCTTTATCATTTTCCAAAGAATTTATTAATAAAGTTATTTTGCTATTTTAAAGTTTTATTTAAAAATTTTTAAATAAGTTTTATTATATCATAGCGATTTATAGGACAGGATAATATTTAAAGTAGATTTTAAATCAGACAAGATTCAAGATGCGGCTTAAGAGTTTTAAAAAAACATAAAGACAAAATAGAGGAGTTTTAATTTTAATTGAGGGTATTTATCCAAAATTATGGTAAAATTGTAATTAAACGGAGTGTAGTTCAGATGGCAAGAACGTGCGCTTTGGGAGCGCAAGGTCGTGGGTTCAAGTCCCACCACTCCGACATTTATGATTAGAACACGAATCGCCCCTTCCCCAACCGGTGAAGATTTACATATTGGTAATTTATATACCGCTTTAATTAATTGGGTTTGGGCAAGAAAAAACAGAGGAAAATTTATTGTTCGGATGGAAGACACTGACCGACAAAGATTAGTTAAGGGAGCCGAAGAAAAAATTTTAAAAACTTTAAATGATTTTGGACTACAACCCGATGAGGATCCAAACAAAGGCGGGCCTTTTGGCCCTTATCGACAATCAGAAAGATTAGCCCTTTATCAAAAATACGCTCACCAGTTGGTGGAAAAAGGCTTTGCTTATTATTGCATTTGTTCTAAAGAAAGGTTGGAAGAAGTAAGAAAAAAACAAATCGCCCAAAAACAAATTCCCCGTTACGATCGCCATTGCCGGAATCTTAATCTTAAAAAGAGGGATTTAAAAAATGATGGGTATGTAATCCGTCTTAAAGTGCCGGAAAACAAAAAAATTATTGTTGAGGATTTGCTTCGGGGAAAAGTAGAGTTTAATTCAAATAATATTGATGATCAGATACTTTTAAAGTCAGATGGATATCCCACATATCATTTAGCAGTAGTTATCGATGATTATTTAATGAAAATTTCCCATGTTATCCGGGCGGAGGAATGGTTATCATCAACGCCAAAACATATTCTTTTATATGAGGCTTTTGGTTGGGGAAAACCCATTTTTTGCCATTTACCTATTCTTCGCAATCCTGATCGTTCAAAACTTTCCAAAAGAAAAAATCCAGTTTGGGCTTCTTGGTATTTAGCCCAAGGTTATTTACCAGAGGCGGTTTTGAATTATCTTGCCCTTATGGGTTGGTCACATCCCCAAGAGAAAGAAATTTTTTCGTTGGAGGAATTTATTAAGGTTTTTAATTTAAAAGATATTCATGTCGTTGGACCAGCTTTTGATCCGGTAAAACTTGAATGGATGAATGGAGAATACATAAGAAAATATCAAAAATCAAAAATCAAAAATCAAATATTAGATTATTACAGAAAATATCATGATAAAAATTTAGATGAAGATTTAGTTGAAAAAACTATTCCCTTGATTCAAGAGCGGATTAAAAAGCTTTCTGATTACTGGGATTACTGTCAGTTCTTTTTTGAGGAACCCAGTAATTATGAGATTGATTTAAAGGATAAAAAAGATTTGTTTAAAAAAGTTTATCAGAAACTAGAAAAAATAAAAAATTGGCAGGCTCAAGAAATTGGTCAGGCAATGATGGAGTTGGTAAAACAGGAAAATTTAAAAACGGGAAAATTTTTTCAAGATCTTCGCGTTGCCATTACAGGTAAAAAAATTTCACCCCCATTAAATGAAAGTATGGAGATTTTAGGAAAAAAGGAGTGTTTAAAAAGAATTAAAAAATTAATTTAAGATTCTATCTTTCATCCGATCGTAAACAACTTACGAAACATTTTCCCCTCTAAAGTATAGTTAATTTTATCAAAAAATATGAAAGGAAGAAAATCTCCACCTCGCCCAGTTCCACCGACGTGGTGGAAAATACAAGGTCCGTCCTTTACTAAAGGACGGACCTTATTAAATTTTAAAAAGGGTAAAGTAGATGGGAGTGGTACAATAACTTGACAAATTATCTTGGTAAAGTGTATGATAGTATATGACAATTAAAAATTTTTAGATTTAATTATGAAAATCACTCTCTCCATAATAAAAGCGGATATTGGTGGCGTTGGCGGCCACACTAAACCTTCAGAAAAAATTTTAAACACCGTTAAAGAATATGTATCTAAAAAAGGTAAAAATTTGCTTCTTGATCATTTAATTTTTTTTACCGGTGATGATATTTCAATTTTAATGTCTCATCAAGGAGGAACTACAAATAAACAGATTCACCAGTTGGCCTGGGAAGCATTTAAAAAAGGAACAGAGGTAGCCAAAAATCAAGGTTTATACGGAGCCGGCCAAGATTTACTAAAAGATGCTTTTACCGGTAATATTCATGGAATGGGGCCGGCGGTAGCGGAAATGGAATTTGATGAAAGACCAAATGAGTCGGTTATTGTTTTGGCCATGGATAAAACTGAACCAGGCGCCTTTAATCTTCCTTTATATTTAGCTTTTGCTGACCCAATGTGGTCACCTGGTCTTTTGGTTTCTCCTGATGTTGGTTGTGGTTTTACTTTTGAAATTATTGACTCAGAATTTTTAAGTGGAGAAAAAATTATCCGTTTAAATGCTCCCGAGGATTTGTATGACATTGCTACTCTTTTAAGAGAAACTCGCCGCTATCCAATAAGAGCCATTTGGTCAAGGGCTTATCCTAAAGAACAGGCAGTAGTAGTGGCCACTTCACGTTTAAAACTAATTGCTGGAAGATATGTAGGAAAAGATGATCCTGTTGCTATTGTGCGAGCCCAAAAAATATTTCCTGCTACCGAAGAAATTGGCGCTTGTTTTCGGGTAGCCCATTATGTTGGCGGTGACACCCGCGGATCTCATCATCAACCATTAATGCCGGTTAAATTTAATTCTCCAGCCTCGGTTCACTATTGTATTCCCATTGTTCAAGGAATTGCCTTTTCTGTTCATAATGGAAAATTTAGTGAGTTTGTTGATATTTTTGATGATCCGTTTTGGGATTATGTTAGAGATAAAGCCAGCCTAAAATCAATTTTTATGCGCGATCAAGGATTTATTGAACCTTCGATGCTACCACGGGATGAATTGGAATATGGTGGAATTGTAGAGAGATTGAAAAAAATAGAAAAAAAATTTAAGATTAAAAAATAGAATTATCAGTTATATTAAAATATGGCAGAAATAAAAATTGGCTTAAATGGTTTTGGCCGGATTGGCCGGGCTTTTGCCAGGATTGCTTTAAAAAAAGATTTAGATATTGCTTTAATTAACACAAGAAAAACCCCAAATTCAATGTTAAAGTACCTTCTTCAATATGACTCAGTCTATAGAAAATTTGAAATGGAGATTAAGGAAGAAAATGACGGCCTTTCTGTTAATGGCAAAAAAATTTTTACCAGTCAAACACCTGAACCGGAAAATATCCCGTGGGAAAAATATGAAGTTAATGTCGTTGTTGATGCCACCGGTGCCTTTACTAAAAAAACTGATCTCTTAAAACATCTTAAAGGAACGGTAAAAAAAGTCATTCTCACTGCTCCGGCTAAAGACGAAGAAACGCCTCATGTAGTTTTAGGGGTTAATGATGAGGGTTTTGATTTTAAAAATGAACCGGTAATCTCTATGGCCTCATGCACGACAAACTGCGCGGCGCCGATGTTTAAAATTTTACACGAAAATTTTATAATTCAAAGTGGTTATTTAACTACGATTCATGCCGTTACGATGACTCAAAGCATGCTAGATGATGCTCAAAAAACACCCGATCGCTCCCGCGCTGCCTATTTAAACATTGTCCCATCAACCACTGGTGCGGCCAAGGCAGTGGTGAAAACCTTACCCCAGCTTAAAGGAAAAATTGACGGTATGGCTGTCAGAGTACCGGTGGCCACCGGTTCTTTTTCTGATATTTCTGTCATTGTGGAAAAAGAAACAACAGCTGAAGAAGTCAATAAAATCTTCAAAGAATACAGTGAGAATCAAATGAAAAATATTTTAGGTTACACTGAAGATGTAATTGTTTCCTCTGACATCATTGGCTCACCATATTCCTGTATTTTTGATCCCAACTACACCAAAGTAATTAATGGTAATTTGGTTAAAGTTTTTGGCTGGTATGACAATGAGTGGGGTTACAGCTGCCGGCTGGTGGATTTAGTTGTTAAATTATCATCTTATTTAAAATAAACCATGGGAAAAATTAAATATATTGATGAAGTGGAAATAAAAAATAAAAAAGTAATTATCCGGGTTGATTATAACATTTCCCTAAAAGAAGATTCAACCATTGCTGATGATACCCGCATTCGCCAAAGCCTCCCCACCATTGAATATCTTTTGAAAAACCAAAATCGTTTAATTTTAATTTCTCATTTGGGAAGACCGAAAGGAAAAGATCCCACCTATTCTTTAAAACCAGTGGTTCAGCACCTAAAAAAATTATTGCCAGAAAACAAAATAATTTTAATTGATGATTTTTTAAATGAAAAAAACAAACCAATTTTTGAAAAGCAAAAAAGTCAGGAGATTATTGTTTTGGAAAATATCCGCTTTTATCCAGAAGAAAAAAACAACAATGAAAATTTTGCCAGAAAATTGGCCCAGTTAGGTGATGTTTTTATCAACGATGCCTTTGCTGTATGTCATCGAACTGATACTTCGGTGGTGGGAATAACTAAATTTTTACCTTCATACGGTGGGTTATTATTAAAAAAAGAAATTAAAATGCTTGGCGGTATTATGAGTAAACCAAAAAAACCATTAGTGGCAATTATCGGTGGGGCGAAAATTTCAACCAAATTACCTCTCCTTTATAAATTAACTGAACTAGCTGATTATTTATTAATTGGTGGTGGTTTGGCTAACACTTTTTTTTGCGCTCAGGGATTGGAAATTGGCCAAAGTTTTTGTGAATACGAACAAGTGGCTAACGCCAGAAAATTATTATTTCATGCCGCCCAGAAAAACACAGCGGTGATTCTTCCATCAGACGTGGTAATTGGTGATCCAAAAAACTCGGAAAACGGCGGTCAGGTAAAAAAAATTTTTGACCTGCCCGCAGGAGCGATAATTTTAGACATCGGCCCAGAAACTCAAGCTAAGTTTGGGGCAATCATTAATAAGGCTAAAACCATTATTTGGAACGGCCCAGTTGGTTTTTTTGAAAATCCTTCCTTTAGACGAGGAACTGATTTTATTTATTATGCCATTACCCAAAATCAACAAGCCATTTCTATTGTTGGCGGTGGTGATACGTTAGCGGCGATTTCAAAAAAAGAATATTTAGATAAAATCACCCATATTTCAACCGGCGGAGGCGCAATGCTTGAATATATTGAAAAAGGAACCCTACCTGGAATTGAGGCGCTTAAGTTTTAACTTTACATTTTTTTTAAGATCAGTCCTTATCTTAGGGATGGGCCTTAATAATTTCCACCACTTTATTTATTTTTTTTGGCGAATTAACTATCACGATATTTTTGCTTTTTTCAATTGATGGCAAAAAATCTTTACCAACAACCTGATCATCATTTAACCAATAAATATCTAAATCTAGATAAGTATTTTTGTTCCAAAATTGTCGGTAGTTTTTATCAGGAAAAATAAAAATCATTCCGTCAAAATCCTGCTTTTTTTTAATATCCATTAATCCTTTAATCCACTCTTTTTCTTCATCGGCAATAAGCAGTTTATAAACTTTACCATTAATCTTGTAGTTAATATAATTTTTATTTTTTTTCTTTACAAAAAGATTTAGAAAAACCAAAATAATGATTATCGCTGGAAAAACAGTAAAAGTTAAAAATTTAATTGATCTCATGCAAGAAAACTGGCCTTTTCAACAATGTTTTTAATTTCCTGAAATCTTTTTTTAACGGTTGACTTTAAAAATTCTTTTCTTTGTTTTTCATTTTGAAATTGACCTATCTCCTGCCATAAAGAACGACCGGCTAAAAAACCTGAAGCGCCATTTAAAACCGCATCCTCAAGTTGAAGCTTAAAAATATTAAAATTCTCTCCCCGAGAAAGTAAAATCCAAGGGGTCTTTCCTAAAATCTGGCTTATTTGTTTGCACGAAGCACTATTTTTTGGGTACTCTAACTTAAAAACATTGGCTCTTATACCAAAACCTAAAAATTTTAGTAATGACTCAATGACTAAATTTCCTTTTTTATTTAAGGTTGATTCGGTGTAATAAGTGACAATCTCTAAAAAAAAAGGCAAATTTTCTCTCTGACATTGTTTAAAAACTTCTCCGGCGGTTTTTAACTGGTAAATGGATGTGGAAACGTAAGGATTGAAGTAAACTAAAAGCTTTACCCCAGCTGCTCCCATTTGTTTTAGCTGAGAAACATTATATTGAAGATAAGTAATTCTTTCTTCATTTTTCTCTTGATAGCCACTTTTTTCAATTGATAAAAGAAAAGGTGTTTTTGGTTTTTCTTTCATTTGCTCATAGGCTTTTAATCCAAACTCCGGATCAATTAAAAATCCACTGAATTCATCTGCAAGTATCTCAAGAATTTCTTTTTTAGTGGTAATTATTTCCTCATTGGTAACTTTTTGTGGTGCTTTCTGATTTAAAACTTTCTTAAAACTTTCCCGGTGATCTAAAGCCAGCATTAAAAATTTTCCCTGCTTGGCAAATTGAAAAGCATCCATAGTTTATTTATACTAAAAAATTTTGACAAATAAAATCTTTTTCTTTTTCCAAAGTAGATCCCTCGCCATGACCGGGTAATATTTTTGTTTTCAGATGCAACCGAAAGATTGTTCCCAATGATTTTATCAATTGATTTTTATTGGAATATGAAAAATCATAACGACCGATTCCTCTTTTAAATAAGGTATCCCCGGTAAACAATATATTATCACCAGGAAAATAAAAACAAACACTGCCTGGGGTATGCCCGGGAGTAAAAATAATTTTGAATTTAAAATTTTTAATTTTCAAATAATTTCTCTCTTTGAAATTATTTATTTTTAAAATTGGTAAAATTATTGGCTTATAATTTAGAAAATATTCAGCTGATTGGTTTAAGTTACTTAAAAGAAAATTATCTTTTTCACTTATATATAAAGGAATATTAAAACTTTGCTGAATTTCTCCAACGGCCATTAAATGATCAAAATGTCCATGGGTGGCTAAAATAGCCACCGGATTTAATTTTTTTTTGTGAATTTCTTCTAAAATAAATGGGGCTTCATCCCCTGGATCAATAATTAAACAATTCTTTTCATTAACAACAAAATAACAATTTGCCTGAAGTTGACCTAATGAATATTGGTAGATTTTCATTGATTAAGTCGCAATTACTAAACAAAGCGCCCCTACCCGGTGGTGCCTCACCACAACAAGACTACTACTGAGGCCTGCCCCGCCGCTGAATTTTTTACCCGTAGCGAACAAGGTTATGCTACTGGTGCGTGCCCCGCTAAGCGGGGCGCACCGCCAAGAGTAATTCTATAAAGTCGGATTAATAACTCGTCCCATGAATATAATAATCCCAGTGCTTTTTTCTTGAATTAAAAATATAAATGGATGATCGACGCGGAAGATAGGGATTTTAGGGGTCTTTTGCCCCGGCGCCGCTCCAAGCATAAATACTACCGCGCTGGACGCTGCTGCTTCGGTTCCCTCTTCGTTCACTTCAATAAATGCTTGATGAATCACTTCCCCTATGTATAGGCCTTTTGCCCCATTCATTCCAGAAAAATCAGCACCAGGCCTAAAGGCTGTTGGCATTCCCATTGCTTTAAGGTCACCGGCCATAGAATATTTAGTTTCCAGTTTAAACTTAGGAATAAATATCTTAACCCTTTGATTTTTTAAATCTTTTTTCCACTCTGACAATTTTTTGGCGCTGAGTAAATTTTCTAATGTTGCTAAATCGTCATTTTTTGGAAGAAGAATTAACATAGACAGTTCCTCACCTGAATATGGCATTTCAAGAATTTGTAGTTTGTCATTTTCAGCGTAATTGAACTTTGCCTCCTCGTCGGTTCGTTGCATCATTGGAACTTTGATAGAATTATTCTTGCTTATTCTAAAATCTTCATCTTTTGTATCTTTTTCATTGAATTGCTTTATCCACTCTCCTTTAAAGTAAACGGCATTTGTAAGAACCAATCTTGTTAGTTCATTAATCAATCCCTGGGGTATTAAATCTTTGATTTTATCGTTTGTCTGGTCTTCCACCCAATTATTTATCGTTATCCGAGAGCCTTCAGGATCTTTTTTGAAATCAAGATTAGTAGCCTTTCCTCCATAATATTTCTCTACTTTATCAAAGTATTCAGCTAGAAATTGATAATCTTTTTGAGCCCAAAGGGCATTAGCAGTACTAAGTTTATATTTTTTATCTCCCTTGTTTAACTGGTTAAATATTGCTGCGTACTCTGTTCTTCTTAAATTGTCGTCTCTCGGGAAATAAAATACTCTTCGCATTTCTTCGGCTGTCTGTCCTCTTGCTCCTTCATAAGTCATAGCCAGGGCAGTAGAGATACTAAAAGGTGAAAAAAAGATATTGTCACTATCTTTTTCCTTCAATTTAGAATAATAATCTAAAGCAAATTGATTATTAGCGTCCACAACATTATTAATATCTGCAAGTTTTTGTTTCGGCTCTGCCACAGAAATCTTTTCCTCGAATTCTGGTTTCGGCTCTGGCGTAGAAATTTTTTCCTCACGAAATAGAAAAATACCGCCAATAATCATAATTGCCAAAAATATTGTAATGCCTGTTAAAATTTTCCAATTCATATTAGTTAATTTAATTTTTAAAATTGTTTGTAATATCGACCTTTTTAATTTTATCACAAAATAAAACTTTTTATCAACCCATCTAAAAAGTCCCTTAGGCCCCAGCGATTTTTTTAACGGTTTCAATTCTTGGATTGGGTGTAGCCCCCGATTCAATTTTGGTGATTGTGTGTAAAGTAATGCCGGCAAGTTTTGATAACTTGTCTTGAGAAATACCCATTTTACCACGGTATTTCTTTATATTCTTTGTAGTACATTTTAGGATAATGGCTTTACAGATACCATTCCCCCTTGCTGTTGTTAAGGATATGAAATTTTTAACAAAAGGTTAAAAAAAATTTTTTGGCGGCGCATTTCGCAAAGCGAGATACGAAATCGGCGGCGGCGAAAAAAGAAGCGGCGAAAGCCCCAGTGGTAGTGCCGCTGTGGCGGGACACTATGAAGGGTTGAGGTAGACATAAAATCTGCCAAAATCTAATTTCCAACCACAATCTTTAATGGCTAAATGGAGATTATTGCTATCAATAAATGCATAGATTTTTGTTTTTTTCTTTCATAAATTTATTTTACTAATTTTCTCTCTCGCCCTGTAGTGAGTTTTTTACCCCGGCAGTGAATTCCTTGCTCCGTACTTAACTTGTTATAGGGCGGGGTTTGCTTTTTTGCGCGCCTGGTGGGATTTTGAAATAAATCAGCGATTTTTTGCTAAAGCCAACACAAAATTAGATATTCCAACATTCTCAAGAATGTTGGAATGTTTTATTTAATTCCTGCGCTGTAGCAAGCTCTATTTTACTACTAGGGTAATAATTCTTGGTTTTTTTTCTCGGCTGACTATATTTTTCTCCAAAAAATAAAATTGTACCCCCAATTGCTAAAAATAAAATTATTCCCAAAATGATTAAAAATAAATTTTTTCTCATTTTTTATTGATACTGGCCACCACCCCCTCCACCACCCCCTCCACTTCTCTTTGCCTGCAATCTTG
>JBNAVI010000005.1:0-12092 GCA_049700175.1 Microgenomates group bacterium
ATTCGCATTCATTCGCATTCATTCGTATCATTTGTGATTATTCGCATATTCGTAGATTCGCATTCATTCGTAGATTCGTATCATTGCCTCATTCGTATCATAGAGTCCTCTTTAAAACCAAGTTACACCTACGCGGTGGAAATCGGGCTGATATAAGACTTTAATTGTGTTATTTTTTTAGATTTTTTTCAATAAAAGAATATTGATTTTTATTTATTTTTAGGTTAAATTAATCTTAAATATGAAAAAATTTTTTGACTTTCTTTATCATTTATTGATACCTTATGAGGGGAATAATTTTCGGTCAAAAGCACTTCATCACGATTTTCTAACTTATTATTTGATTTTTGCCTTATTTTTGGTTTTTGCTTTTAAAACCGGACCATTGTCAAATATCTTAGGTTATGCCACAGATATTACCGTGGAAAAATTATATAAGTTGACCAATCAGGAAAGAGAAAAAAATGGATTGCCGAAATTAAGTCTCAATGAAAAATTAAGCCAGGCTGCTTATAAAAAAGCACAAGATATGTTTGCCAAAAATTACTGGGCCCATTATTCGCCTGATGGAACAACACCATGGGAGTTTATTTTATCTTCGGGATATCGCTATGAATACGCTGGAGAAAATTTAGCCAAGAATTTTTTGTTCAGCGATGATGTGGTTTCAGCCTGGATGAATTCACCAACCCATCGGGAAAATATTTTAAGAAAGGAATACAGCGATATAGGTCTTGCCGTGGTCAATGGGATTTTAAATGGTGAGGAAACAACTTTAGTGGTGCAAATGTTTGGTAAACCAATGATTTCCGCAATTGCCAAAGAAGTCAATGCTCAAAGTTTACCCAAGGAAGAAAAGTTGCCTTTAGTTGAAGCAAAAAAGCCAGTCGTTAATCCCCAAGCAGTTTTAGCCCAAGGGGTATCAGAAAAAAAAATCAATTTAATTGGTTTTGCTTTTAATATAAATATGATATTTTTGTTTTTTTTATTTATAGCTTTGATGATGGATTTTTATTTTGCTAATAAATTAGGGGTGATAAGAATGACCGGTAAAAATTTGGGCCATTTTATTTTTATTACCTTTTTATTATTAAGTTTGTTAATCATTAAACAAGGAGCAATTTTATGATAAGGCAATTAATTTTGTTTTTACAAAAAGAAGTAAAAAAACACACTTTGGATTATCTTTTACTTATTACCTTTGGAATATTTTTAATTACGGCCTTAAGTATTTTTAAAGGAGAAAGGTTAATGGAATTTATTTTTATTCTTATTTTTACTTCTTTATATATCATTTGGGGAATATATCATCATATAATTAACGACACACTGCGTTTGAAAATTGTTTTAGAATATGTTTTAATTGGATTTATTTCCCTTTTTCTTTTGAGAATAATAATTTTTCCTTAAGTGGAAATATGAAAGGAGTAATTTTAGCTGGTGGTTTAGCTACCCGTTTATATCCTTTAACGTTTGCCACCAATAAACACCTTTTGCCAGTTTATGACAAACCGATGATTTTTTACCCGATTCAAACATTGGTTAAAGCCGGGATTAAAGAGATATTGGTGGTTGTTTCTGGACCCCATGCCGGTCATTTCATTCAGGTTTTAAAAAACGGAAAAGAATTTGGAGTAAATCACTTAGAATATGCTTATCAAGAAAATCCAAAAGGGGGAATTGCTGATGCTTTATCTTTGGCCGAGGATTTTGCCGATGGTGGTTCAGTGACGGTGATTTTGGGAGATAATACCACTGATGCTGATATATCAAAAGAGGTAAGAAACTTTAAAGACGGAGCTTTAATTTTTTTAAAAAAGGTTCCTGACCCCCAACGGTTTGGAGTTCCTCGATTCGATGAAAAAGATCCCAATAAAATTGTTGAAATTATTGAAAAACCGAAAAACCCGCCGTCAGACTATGCGGTTACAGGATTGTATATCTATGATGATCTTGTGTTTGATTATATTAAACAATGCGATCCAAACTTTGCCGGAAGAGGGGAATTGGAAATTACTCAAGTAAATAATTTTTATCTAAAAGCCGGGAAATTAAAGTGGGCTCAGTTGAATGGTTATTGGTTAGATGCGGGGACTTTTGACACTTTGCTTTATGCCAATATTTATTGGGCAAGAAAAAAAGGTTTAAAAATTTAAAATAAAATATGGATGCAACTCAAATTTTATTTTCTATTGTTTTAACCATCACGACAATTTTTTTAGTAATTATTGGCACTCAATTAATATTTGTATTAAAAGAATTAAGAGAGGGGTTAAAGAAGGCAAATAAGCTAATTGAGAATTTTGAAAAAATCGGGGGGTCATTTGAACATGGAATAGCGGAGATAATGGGTTTTATTAGCGCTATTAAAACAATAGTTAAATTGGTTGATTTATTTCATAAAAAGAAAAATGATAGACAAAAAACATAGTAATGCCGGTAATTTTTGGAGCGGATTTTTTCTTGGTAGCATTTTGGTATTTTTGGGTGGCTTTCTTTTAGGGACGAAAAAAGGAAGAGAATATTTAAAGAAGACTCTGGAAGTGACGGAAAATTGGGAAGAAAAAATAGATGATTTATTAAAGGAAATTGATAAGATAGAAAACAAAAAAGAAGTTGAAAAAGAAGTGAAAAGCCTGCCTAGTGTTATTACCAAGATTAAAAATCGCTTGACTTTCTAATGAGGGTTGTGTATGATATAATAGTTTTTTTATCCCCTGACCGAAGGGGATTTTATTTGTTTAAAAAAATCTTCACCTTTTAAAAACGATGGGTATTAATAAAAAAAGAAATCAACTACCTAAAGAAATATTCTTAGGAAAAAAAGAAGAAGAATTAGAAAAATTAGACTTAATAGAGGTTCAAAAAAAATCATGGAATCAATTTATCAATAAGCAATTAAAAGAAATTTTTGAAGAATATTTTCCCATTGATGACTACACCGGAAAAAAATTAACTCTTTATTTTGAAGATTTTTATATTGGTGAACCGCGTTATTTAATAGATTTATGTCTTCAGAAAAAACTAACTTATGATGCCCCGGTCTATCTTTCTTTAAAATTAGTTAATAAAAAGACTGCCGTAGAAAGAAAACAAGATGTCTATTTTTTCAATTTACCGGTAATGACCGATCGTGGGACTTTTATTATTAACGGAATCGAAAGAGCCGTGATTAATCAAATTGTTCGCTCACCCGGTGTTTATTTTACCGCAGAAATTGATAAAACTACTGGTTTAACTTCATATAACGCAGAAATCAGGCCTTATATAGGCGCATGGATTGATTTAACCATTAGTAAAAACAATTTAATAGAAATGAAAATAAATAAAAAAAGAAAGTTTCTTGCCTCAGTATTTTTAAGAGCATTTGATGGTGAATCAAACAGTCAACTTCTTTCCTACTTTAAAGAGTTGGATAAAAAACTGGTTGAGGATTATTTACTACCAACCTTTAAAAAAGATCAAACCAGAACAAAAGATGAAGCGGTTTTGGAAATTTATAAAAAAGTTAGACCGGGAGAGCCATTGATATTAGATCATGCTTATGAAACCTTAAATAATTTATTCTTCAGTCATCGCCGGTATTCTTTGGCCGATGTTGGTCGTTATAAAATAAACAAAAAATTAGGTTTAACTATCGAAAACAAAAAGGAAAACCATTTATTAACGAAAACTGATGTTGTTGAAATAATAAAGTATTTAGTTAACTTAACCATTGGCAAAGGAGAATTTGATGATATTGATCACTTGGGTAATCGAAGAATTCGCACTGTTGGTGAATTGGTAGCAATGTATGGAATAAGAGTGGGAATGTTGAAAGTAGAGCGGGAAATTAAAGAAAGAATGAGTTTAGTAGCATCTGAAGACAATGTTAATCCCTCGCAAATTGTTAATTCAAAGCCATTAACACTGGCGATTAATTCCTTTTTCCGGACCAGTCAGTTATCAACAATAGTTGATCAAACCAACCCATTATCAGAGCTGGATAATTTAAGAAGAATAACGGTCGGCGGGCCAGGAGGAATTGAAAAAGAAAGAGCTTCCTTTTCCATCCGTGATATTTCTGCTTCTCAATATGGAAGAATCTGCCCAATTCGTTCACCTGAAGGGCCAAATATTGGGGTAGTGACTTATATGGCATTGTATGCCCGGGTTAATCAATACGGGTTTTTAGAAACTCCTTACCGGCAGTTAATAAAAGAAAAAGTTAATGGCAAGATAAAAGTGAAATTAGGGTCAAAAATTGTTTATTTACAGGCAGATGATGAGGAAAAGTTCTATATTACCTCCAATAAGGTTAACATCGACAAGAACGGTTATTTAACCGATGAAACAGTGGTTGCCCGTTATCAAGGCGAAATTGTGGAGGTGCCGGTGGAAAAATTAGACTATATTGATCTTTCCCCCAGACAGGTAGTTGGCGCTTCCGCATCGTTAATTCCTTTCCTTCAAAACGATGATGCCAGCCGAGCGTTAATGGGAACTCATATGCAATGTCAGGCTGTTCCTTTAGTTAAACCTCAATTCCCCATTGTTGGTACTGGACTTGAAGCAAAAATCGCCAAAATTTTAGGACGAACAGTTTTGGCCGAGGAAGATGGTAAGGTTGAATATGTCGATGGAAAAAAACTGGTATTTAAAGGCAAAAGCGGAAAAATTTATGAATATCATTTGGAAAGATTTGTAAAAACAAATAAAAATGTATGTTTTGACCAAAGACCAGCTGTTGAAAAAAACCAAATGGTTAATAAAGGAGAAGTTTTAATTAATGGGCCGGCCACTGATAATGGTCATTTAGCCTTAGGCCAAAACTTAGTTGTTGCTTATACCTCGCTTGATGGTTTAGGATATGAGGATGGGTTTGTTATTTCTGATCGATTAATAAAAGAAGATTTATTTACCTCAATTAGTATGGAAGAATTTGTCGCTGATGTAGTTGATACAAAACTGGGGCCGGAAGAATTAACGCGGGACATTCCAAACGTTAGAGAAGAGGTATTAGCAAATTTAGATAAAGATGGGTTAATCGTTATTGGAACTGAGGTCCAGGGAGGAGATATATTAGTTGGAAAGGTGGCTCCAAAAGGTGAGAAAGAATTAACCGCCGAGGAAAGGTTATTGCGGGCAATTTTTGGCGAAAAAGCAAAAGATGTTAAAGATACTTCTTTGAGGATGCCTTATGGAAAAAGGGGTTATGTTGTTAATATTGAAACAATTGATGCAAAAAAAGACCCCAATGAGCTAGAACCCAGTGTTATAAAAAGAATTATTGTTACTGTGGCACAGTTAAGAAAAATTGAGGTGGGAGATAAATTAGCCGGCCGCCATGGCAATAAAGGAGTTATTTCAAAAATCTTTCCTCAATGGGAAATGCCTTATCTTGAAGATGGAACACCGGTGGATGTTATTCTTTCTCCCCTTTCGGTTTTATCAAGAATGAACTTAGGACAACTTTTTGAACTTTTAATGGGAACAGTAGCTCAAAAAAACAATTGGGTAGTTTCAGTACCGGTTTTCGAACAAATTAAAGAAGATTTTATTTTTAACGCATTAAAATCAGCTGGTCTACCGGTTGATGGTAAAGTTACTCTATATGATGGACGAACGGGTAGACCATTGGAAAGGCCGGTTTTAGTGGGCACATCGTATATTATGAAACTTATTCATATGGTTGAAGATAAATTCCATGCCCGCTCAATTGGTCCCTATTCTTTAGTTTCCCAACAACCTTTAAGCGGAAAGGCACAAATGGGTGGACAAAGATTTGGTGAAATGGAGGTTTGGGCTTTGGAATCACATCGGGTTCCCTATACCCTTCAGGAGATGTTAACGATAAAAAGTGATGATGTTCGGGGAAGAACTAAAGCATTTGAGGCGATTATAAAAGGGATGGATATTCCACAGTCATCAGTGCCAGAATCATTTCACGTTTTGGTAAAAGAACTTAATGCTTTAGGATTAAATATAGAATATATTAAATAAGTTTTATTTTAAAAATTATGGATGATTTAAAGCTAATTGACTTTTCCGGTTTAAAAATTAGTTTAGCTTCACCTGAGGCAATTTTATCTTGGTCACACGGTGAGGTAACAAAACCAGAAACCATCAATTATCGAACTTTTCGGGCAGAAAAAGATGGTTTGTTTGATGAAAGAATTTTTGGTCCTACCAAAGATTATGAATGTTATTGTGGTAAATATAAAAGAATGCGTTATAAAGGAATAATTTGTGATCGCTGTGGGGTTGAGGTAACTACCAGCGCTGTAAGAAGGGAAAGAATGGGGCATATAAAACTAGCCTCACCAATTGCTCATATTTGGTATTTTAAAGGGCCTTCATCAGTATTAAGTATTTTGCTTGATATTTCATCCCAAACGTTAGAGAGGATAATTTATTATGCTTTGTATTTAGTGACTAAAGTTGATGATAATAAAAAAAAGGAAGTCGTCAAAAAGATTGAAGAATTTAAAAAAGAAGAATTATTAAGTTTAGATGAAGAACATAAATTAGAAAAAGAAAAAATTGAGGCAAAATTTTCTATAGAAAAAGAAAATTTAATTAAAAAAATTAAAAACAGAGATCAGCGGGAAATTATTATTCAGGAAAACGAATTTAAAAAAAGAGAACAATTGCAGATTTTGGAAACAGATTTTCAAGAAAAGAAAAATCAAAAAATCGCTTTTTTTGACAGGTTAATAAAAGTTATTAAGAATTTAAAAAAAGGGGAAGTAATTGAGGAGGAAGATTATTTATATCTAAAAGAAAAGGAACTATCTGATTTTATTAGTGTAGGCATGGGGGCAGAAGTTATTTATGAAATTCTTTCGCAGCTGGATTTAAATAAAGAATATAACGATTTATTAGCTTTACTTCAGGAAACAACCGGTGATAAAAGAAACAGAATAATTAAAAAATTAAGAATAATCGAATCATTTATAAAAGCAAAAATTCTTCCCCATTGGACCATTTTAACCGTCTTACCGGTAATTCCACCTGATTTGCGACCGGTTGTTCAATTACCTGGAGGGAAATTTGCCTCATCAGATTTAAATGATTTTTACCGGAGGGTAATTAATAGAAACAATCGCCTCAAACAACTTATTGATTTAGGAGCGCCTGAGATAATTTTAAGAAACGAAAAAAGAATGCTTCAAGAAGCAGTTGATTCACTGATTGACTTACAGAAAGCTAGAGGTCGAGCGAGAACTCAAGGGGCCGCCTCTAAGGTACAAAAATCATTGTCTGATATTTTAAGAGGAAAACAAGGTCGTTTTAGACAGAATTTACTGGGAAAAAGAGTTGATTATTCAGGTCGTTCAACAATTATTGTTGGGCCAGAATTATCAATTGATCAATGTGGTATTCCTCAGGAAATGGCTTTGGAGTTATTTAAACCTTTTTTACTTCATGAGATAATTGTTAGAGGATTGGCGCCAAATATTAAAAGTGCCAAAAATTTTTTAGAAAGTAGAGAACCGGTTGTTTACGATATCTTAGAAGAGATTACCCGAAATCATCCGGTGCTTCTTAACCGGGCACCTACCTTACATAAATTATCAATTCTGGCTTTTTATCCAGTTTTAACTGATTCTTATGCGATAAGACTCCATCCAGCCGTCTGTGCCGGTTATAATGCTGATTTTGATGGTGATGCCATGGGTGTTTTTATTCCCTTATCGAAAAAAGCAATTGAGGAAATAAAACAAAGGATGTTTGCTTATCAAAACTTACTAAAACCAGCTGATGGTTCACCTATTGTTTTACCCAATAAAGAAATGGCTTTAGGTTGTTATTACTTAACGACAATTGATAGAAATTTTGATCATTTTGAGGATAAAGATCTAAAGGCTTTTGCCAATGAAGGAGAAGCGTTAAATTACTACCATTTGGGTAAATTGAAACTCAGACAACCAATTTTAGTAAAAATATCTCACAAGTTATTAAAAACAACGGTTGGGAGAATAATTTTTAATCAGGCATTACCAAAAGAGTTAAGATTTATCAATAAAGAAATGAAAGCGGCTGATTTAAAGGAATTAGTAATTCAAGCAATGAAACAATTTGACAATAAACAAGTAGGTCAGTTAATTGATAGGCTAAAAGAAGTAGGTTTTTATGGTGCCTCAATTTCCGGGGGATTATCCTTTTCAATTACCGATTGTAAGATTGTTGAAGAAAAAGAAAGAATTGTTAAAGCAACAGAAGAAAGGGTTAAAAAAATAGAAAAAAATTATCAACAGGGTCTATTGACCGCTGATGAGAAAAAAAGGTATTCTAATCAATTGTGGATTGAGACAACTGAAAAATTAGCTGATTTAACCTGGGAGGCATTAGAGGAAGAAAATCCAGTAAAAATGATTATTAAGTCAGGAGGAGCAAGAGCATCAAGAGAACAGTTAAAACAACTTTCAGCGATTAAAGGCTTAGTGGTTGATCCTTTAGGAAAGATTATTGAAGTGCCAACAAAATCAAATTATCGGGAGGGCCTTTCTGTTTTTGAATATGTTATTTCGGCCCGGGGAGCAAGAAAAGGTTTAACTGATTCTGCTTTAAAAACCGCTGATGCCGGTTATTTAACCCGTCGTTTAGTTGATGTTTCTCATGATTTAATAGTCAGGGAAGAAGATTGTGGGACAACTGAGGGGTTAACCATATCCATAAACGGCGTCAGGGGGGATAAATTTAAAGAGAGAATTAGAGGTCGTTATTTACTGAAAACTAATGAGTTAATTGATGATAATAAACTACAAGAGTTAATAAAAAATAAAGTTGAGGAAGTAACTGTAAGATCACCGTTATTTTGCCAATCTCCTTATGGAGTTTGTCAAAAATGTTACGGAATTGATTTATCAACCGGGAAACCAGTGGAAATTGGCGTTCCGGTGGGAGTTATGGCGGCCCAATCAATTGGGGAGCCAGGAACGCAATTGACAATGCGGGTGAGACACTTTGGGGGAATTGTAATCTCCGATGTCACTCAGGGATTACCCCGAGTAGAGGAGCTTTTTGAAACTCGAACACCAAAAGTTGTCTCTCCGATTTCGGAAATAAACGGAAAAGTTTCTGTTGTTGAAGATTCAAAAAGACAAAGTTATATTGTCAAGATTATCGCCAGTGATAAAAATTCTTCAATCAAAGAGCAGGAATTTATTATTCCCACCTCTCAAAAATTAAAAGTAAAAGACGAAGATTTAATTGCTAAAGGAACGGCATTGGCCGAGGGATATTTGGATGTCAATGATATTTTGGCGGTTAAAGGATTAAGGCAAGCTCAATTATATCTTTTAAATGAAATCCAAAAAGTTTATGAATCACAGGGAATCGCTATTCATGATAAACACTTTGAGGTGATTATTCGGAAAATGAGTGATAAAGTAATTATTGAGGATGAAGGAGATACTAGTTTTGTTAAAGATGAGATTGTCTCCAAGATAAGATTTGAGGAAGAAAACAGGAAAGTATTGGCTAAGGGGCAAAAACCGGCTGTAGGTAAGATTTCTATTTTAGGGATTACCCGGGCGGCTATTTATACTGATTCTTGGTTATCAGCGGCTTCATTTGAACAAACAACCAATGTTTTAAGCAACGCGGCGATTAAAGGTCAGGTAGATTACTTGTTAGGATTAAAGGAAAATGTTATAATTGGCAGATTAATTCCTGTGACTAAGGAATTAATTGAAAAATATTATGGTAAGTTTTTAGGTAAATATGCCTACAATCAATCAACTAGTGAAAAAAAAGAGGAAAAAAAGAGTGAAAAAGTCTAAAGCTAGTGCTTTGAAAGTAGCCTTTAACGCGATAAAAAGAAAATATACTCAGTATAATAGTCCTCAAAAAAGAGGAGTTTGTACTGTAGTAAGAACAATGACACCAAAAAAACCAAATTCAGCTTTAAGAAAGGTTGCCCGAGTAAGGTTATCAAATAAGATTGAAGTTACCGCCTATATTCAAGGTATTGGTCATAATTTAGCTGAACACTCTATTGTTTTAGTAAGAGGAGGAAGAGTAAAAGATTTACCCGGAGTAAAGTACCATATTGTAAGAGGCAAACTTGATACTGCCGGTGTTATTAATAGAAAAACCTCCCGGTCAAAATACGGGACAAAGTTAGAAAAATCTCAATCTAGTTAATTTACATATGCCAAGGCATCCTTATAAAAAAAGAATAATTAAACCAGACAGGATTTATAACCGCTTTGAAGTAGCAAAGTTGATTAATTATGTGATGAAAGATGGAAAAAAAACCGTGGCGGAGAAAATTGTTTATCAAGTATTGGAAAAGATCAAAACCAGTGGTAAGGAGCCTTTAAAAGTTTTATCCCAGGCAATTATTAATTGTGCCCCAAATTTTGAGGTTAGGCCAAGACGATTAGGAGGAGCTTCATACCTGGTTCCAATTGAGGTTGGCCGGGAACGAAAGTTATTTTTAGCCTTGAATTGGATAATTGATGCTGCCAAAGCAAGATCAAATAAACAATATCAAACTTTTACTGACAAATTATACGCAGAAATTATTGATGCCTCCAACAATCAAGGACAGGCGGTGGCAAAGAAAATTCAAACAGAAAAATTAGCCGAAGCAAATAAAGCTTTTGCCCACCTTCGTTGGTAAGTTTTTTTTAATTTAATTTATGGCACAAAATATAATTACTAAAAATCGGGTTGTTCCTTTAGATAAAATCAGAAATATCGGTATCATTGCCCATATTGACTCTGGAAAAACAACCACCACAGAAAGAATTTTATTTTATACCGGTAAAACCTATAAAATCGGTGATATTGATGAAGGGACAACTCAAATGGATTGGATGCCGCAGGAAAAAGAAAGAGGAATTACTATTGTTTCTGCGGCAACAACAACTTTTTGGAAAGATGTAAGAATTAATATTATTGACACCCCGGGGCATGTTGATTTTACGGCTGAAGTGGAACGGTCATTGCGGGTTTTAGACGGAGGAGTAGTAATTTTTGATGCGGAAGAGGGAGTGCAAAGCCAGTCAGAGACTGTCTGGCGGCAGGCAGATAAATATAAAGTTCCCCGTCTTTGTTTTATTAATAAAATGGATAAATTAGGAGCTGATTTTGAGGCGACGGTAAATGAAATAAAAGAAAGATTAGGAGCTAATCCAGCAGTAATGGTTTATCCAATTGGTAAAGAAAAAGATTTTAAAGGAGTGGTTGATATTTTAAACTTAAAATCTCTGATTTGGGATAAGGATGATCAAGGAGTAGAATATTCAGTTTTAAATGAAATCCCCGAGGAATTAAAAGAAAAAATAAGTGCTTTAAGATCCAAATTAATCGAACAAATAGCAGAAAATGACGATAACTTATTACAAAAGTATCTTGAAGGAAAAGAACTGACAATTGAAGAATTAAAAGCTACTTTAAGAAAAGCAACAATTTCCTATAAATTAATTCCAACTTACTGCGGTTCTTCCTTAAGAAATAAAGGGGTTCAGCCATTGCTTGATGCAATTGTTGATTATTTACCTTCGCCAGTTGATTTGAAAGAGATTAAAGGAATAAATCCTAAAACCCAAAAAGAAGAAACGAGAAAATTAATAAATGAAGAAAAATTGACTGCTTTAGCTTTTAAGATTCAACTTGATCCGCATGTGGGTAAATTAACTTATACAAGAATCTATGCTGGCACTTTAACTTCAGGCTCTTATATTTATAATGTTAATCGGGACAAAAAAGAGCGAGTTGGCCGGATTCTTTTAATGCATGCCAATCAAAGAGAGGAGATTGATAAGGCTTTTGCCGGAGAAATTATCGCTTTGGTTGGCCCAAAAGAAACCCGAACGGGAGATACTTTAACCGATGAAAATAATCCAATTCTTTTGGAAAAAATTGCCTTTCCTGAGCCGGTTATTTCTTTAGCGATTGAGCCAAAAACCAAAGCTGATCAGGAAAAATTGTCTTATAATTTACAACGACTTGCGGAAGAAGATCCCACATTTAAAGTGAAAATAAATCACGAAACCGGTCAAACTATTATGTCTGGAATGGGTGAACTTCATTTAGAGATTTTAGTTGATCGGATGAAGCGAGAAATGGGAATGGATGTTAAGGTGGGAAAGCCTCAG
>JBNAVI010000006.1:0-10637 GCA_049700175.1 Microgenomates group bacterium
TGGATTTTGGGATTATGGGCCTTTGGGGGTGGAGTTAAAAAATAATATTAAAAGGCAGTGGTGGAAAAAAATGGTTTATCAAAGAGAAGATGTCGTTGGTATTGACGCCTCAATTATTATGAATCCCAAAGTATGGCAGGCCTCCGGTCATGTAGAATCTTTTGCTGATCCATTGGTTGAATGTAAATCCTGTCATTTAAGATTTAGAGCGGATAAAATTGAAAATAATACTTGTCCAAACTGTCAAGCAAAAGATAATTTCACCGAGCCAAAAAAATTTAATTTATTAACCGAAGTTTTTTTGGGAGTAACAGAACCAAAAGAAAAAGCATATTTACGAGGAGAGATTACCCAAGGGGTTTTTGTTAATTTTAAAAATATTATTTCCTCAAGCCGGGTAAAAATTCCTTTTGGCATTGCTCAAATTGGTAAGGCTTTTCGCAACGAAATTACTCCGGGAAATTTCACTTATCGAAGCCGGGAATTTGAACAGATGGAGTTGGAGTATTTTATTAAGCCTGAGGAAAAAGAAGCAGAAGAATGGTTTGAATTCTGGAAAAATGAAAGATTAAATTGGTATCTTAATTTGGGTATAAAAAAGGAAAATTTACGATTTCGTGAACATGAGAAAAAGGAAAAAGCTCATTATGCCAGAAAGGCGGTAGATATCGAATATAAGGCTCCTTTTGGCTGGAGCGAGTTTGAGGGAATCCATCACCGCGGCAATTGGGATTTATCCCGACATAATTTAAAATATAAAGATAGTCAAACAAATGAAGAATTTACTCCATGGGTGATTGAAACATCCGGTGGAGTTGATCGGTCGTTATTGTTTTTTTTAATTGATAGCTATCATGAGGAAAAAGGCCGAATTATTTTAAAACTTCACCCCAATCTTTCGCCGGTTAAAATTGCCGTTTTCCCCCTTTTAGCTAACAAAAAAGATTTAATTGAGACTGCAAAAAAAGTTTATCAGTTACTGAAAAAAGAATTTTTTCATGTTTACTGGGATGATCGGGGAAATATTGGTAAAAGATATTATTCTCAAGATGAAATCGGGACACCTTTTTGTGTAACAATAGATTTTAAAACTTTAGAAGACGATTCCGTTACAATAAGAGACAGAGATACTACCAAACAAGAAAGAATTGATATTGATAAATTGATTGAGTATTTTAATATTAAATTTAATAGTTAATTTTTAATTATGGAAAAATTGAAAGGTAAAAAAATTCTAATTATCAGTACAGTTTTAATACCTATTTTAATTTTATTGTTCCTTAAGCCCTTTGCTTTTAAAAACAAAAAAGTTGAAGAAAAAACAACCGAGAGACCAACGTCGGTATTAATTCCCACGGTTGATAATTCAGTAAAAGTAAGCCTAACGTCGACAATGGAGGGAAAAGAAGTTTTATTATTAATAAGCAATATTCCCCCGGGAACAAATTCTATTGATTATGAGTTATCATACCAAACTGTTAAACAGGGATTACAAGGTGTAATCGGTACTATAAATTTGAAAAATAATGAAAATGAAATAAAAAAGAAAATAACCTTAGGAACATGCTCATCAGGAACTTGTGTTTATCATGAAGTAGTCGGTAAAATAAACTTAAGCTTAAAATTTATTGGTGATTACGGCGAAAAAATTTTTGAAAAAGAATATTCATTATAAATTTAGAAAATTTGAAAGGAGGTTGAAAGCATGCCGATTACTAAATCTGCCAAAAAGAAATTACGCAAAGATAAAAAAAGGACAGTCAGAAACGCGCTGCATGTAAAAGCATATAGAATTTTATTAAAAAAAATTAAAAAAGGGAAAGGCGATATTAAAAAGTTAGTTGAGGAATTTTATTCAAAAGTTGATAAAGCCGCTAAAAAAAAGGTTATTCATAAAAATAAAGCCGACCGGTTAAAATCACAGGTGGCCAAATTGCTAAAAAAAGTTTTTAAAAAAGATAAAAAATGAAATATAAAATTAATCTTTTACCAGCAAAAGAATTATCCTTAAAAGATAAAATTGTTTATTTTTCTTTAAATTATTTAAGATACATAATTGTTATTACTCAATTGGTGGTAATTATTGTTTTTTTTTACCGCTTTCAAATCGACCAAAAAATTATTGATTTAAAAGAGGAGATCGGTCAGAAAAAAGAAATTGTTAAAGTGGTTCAGCCTTTATTAAACGAAGCTGATGTAATTGTTAAGAAATCCAAAAATATAGAGACAGTTTACAAAGATCAAAATAAACTTAAAGAAATGTTAGCATATTTATCTTTCTTTCCTGAAACCATCACATTAACAAAAATGGAAATTTTAAATAATAGTGATATTAAATTAACAGGCATGGCGGCCAATATTCAACATTTACAACTTTTTAAAAATCAGCTTGAAAAGGAAAAACGGTTTAAAAAAGTCCAGTTAACCAGTTTGAAAAAAGTATTTAATGAATATTCTTTTGTTTTAAATTTATTAAACTATGAATAAAAATTTTAAAAACCGGAAGATTTTTCTTTTTGAAAAGGAAAATCAAAATTATATCTACATTTCCTTGTTTTTAATAATTTTTTCTATTTTTATTTATTTTGCCATTAGGCCTTCCTTAATGACAATTTTTTCTTTAAATAAAGAGGCTGGTGAGTTGGAAAAGATAAATTCATTGTACGATGGGCAAATCAATAAAATTTTACAAATCCAGTCAGAGCTAGAAAATAATCGAGACAGATTGAATTTAATTACCGAAGCGATTCCTGATTTTCCTCAGGTAAATAAAATTGTTAGTGATATTAAAAAAACGACAGAAGAAAATGGGATTTTTATGAAAAACGCATCGGCAATGGAACTAAATTTATTCAATACCAACAAACGTGATTTAAAAACCATTATTTTTTCTATTGAAGGAGAAACAACTTTTGAAAACTTTCAAAATTTTTTGAAAAATTTATATGAGCAGCGCCGGTTAAAAAGAATAAAAAAAATTATTTTAAGCCAAGGAGAAAAAGAAGGAACAGTATCAGCTAAATTAAAAGTAAATTTAGAAATTGAAGCTTTTTATTTATAAATATTTATGAACAGAAAAGAATTATTGATTATCTCGATAATTATCTTTTTATCAGTGATTATGTGGTTAGTGGCGGATATTTACCATTCAGTAACCGTGTCAAAAATTAAACAGCCAGAAATGTTTCCCTTGGTAATTAATTATAAAGTAAACAAAAATATTCTTGATTTACTTGAAAAAAAACAACCATAAATATGATTTATTCAAAATTATATTTACAGCAGAAAAATCGGGTGCCATTGATTATTGCCGGGATTTTTTTATTTTTTTTAATTACTTCAATTTTTTTAACAAATTTTTTAAACAAAAGTGCTTTACCTTCAAGAGCAAGCAATATCAGATTAACTAAGTTAATAATTGGTAATATTAACTCAAATTCAGCTAAAATATTTTGGCGAACTGAAGAAAAACAAACCGGATGGGTGATTTATGGAACTGAAAAAAATAAATTAAATCAAATAGGGGTTGATGAGCGAGATATAAACGAAAAGAAGGGTGAATATAAAAATCACTATGTTTATTTAAGGAATCTTAATGAAAATACAAACTATTATTTTGTTTTAGTTAATAATAATCGGATAGTAACCGATCTTAATAATCCTTATTATTTTAAAACCCTATCTTCCAGTCAAGAATTAAAAAATATTACTTTAGCTTATGGAAAGGTGATTAATAAAAATAATCTGCCGGAAAATGGAGCCATGGTTAACCTTTTTTATGAAAAAGATCATTATTTAATAACTTTAACCAAAAACAGTGGTGAATGGGTGATTCCAGTAGGTATTTTTACCAGTAAAAAAATTCCCAGTAAAGTCAACATTGAAATTATAAGCGAAGAAGGAGAAATATCTTCAATTGTTGCTGATATTGAAAATATCAATCCCTTACCTGTGGTGGTGGTAATTGGAAAAAATTATAATTTTACCAACTCGCAGAAAAATGTTTTAGGAGAAAAAAATGGAGTTAAAAATTCCTTAGCTGAGGTAACCATTCTTTACCCAAAAGAAAATGCAGTTATCCCTGGAAAAGTTCCTTTAATAAAAGGAACAGCTTTACCCAAAACTGAAATTTTATTATTCATTAAAGGAAAAAAATTTTATTCAGCCAGTCTAAAAAGCGATCAAGATGGTTTTTGGAATTATCAACTTCCTTTATCTTTACCTTTGGGTTCATACGAGATGGAAGTAAGAACCAAAGATAAAGAAAATAAAGAAATATCTTTAAAAAGAAAATTTACCCTAGTTGGCGAAACAGGCAGTTCCGTATTAGGTGAAGCTACTCCATCAGCCAATTTAACTCCAACCTCAATTCCAACTATAACTACACCAACACCAACCGCTTCCTATCCATTAGAAACATCTCCAACTATAACTACACCAACACCAACCGCTTCTTATCCATTGGAAACATTTACTCCCACACCCAGTTATCCTCAAACTGGTAATAATTTTTTAAACTTGCTATATCCATCCCTTGCCTTCATTCTTCTTGGTTTGGGAATATTGGCTGTATTCTAGGATGAATTTTGTTTAAAATAGAAATATATGGAGTTTTTAAGTTTTTTGTCCTATTTAAATACTTTTGCTTTTTTATTGTTTATTGTCATTAGTTTTTTTTTGGGTTATCAAATATATCTTCTTAAAAAGGAGACCAGATTAGAAAAAAAACTTGCCAAAATGCCTGATTTTAAAGAAGAAAATATTAGTCAATTAACAGCTAAGATTGATAATCAGCCGATAATTAAAAAAGAAGAAATTAAAGTTTATAAAAAGAATAAAATTTTTGCCATTATGATCGCCAGCCTGTTTTTAATTCTTATTGGTAGTTTTTTGGTTTTTGATTTTTTAAATAAAACAAAAAAAGAAAATAAAAATGAGATTATTTTAACGCCAAAAATTGAATATCTTGCCTCTTCCGGAATAAAGATATACAATGAAAATTGGGAGGAAATTACTGATGAGAATATTGCCGGTTTAAAAGAGGGCGAGAAAATTTATATCGGCTTAGTAACGATTGAAAAAGCGGATATTGATAAGGCAAGGATCAAGGTCAATCGTGATATATGGTTGCCAACAGATATTACTGAAAAATTTTTACCAGATAAAAAAATATTTTATAAAGAATACATTATTGCCACCGGCTCAACCACATTAAAAATTGATGGACAATTACACTCAAAAATTGATGGTTGGTTAGGTGAGTAAAAATGAAAAAAATTAATTTAAACACAATTTTTCTTCTGGTGATAATATTTTTTTCAATGGTGGGAATTTTTTATTTAACCACAGTTTTAACTAGGGAAGAAAATAATAAGACAAAAAGTAGGAGTGTTGGTCAGGTTAAAGTAAAAGCAGAAAGCAAAACCTATACAAGAACTTTAGCCTTAAACAATCCTTCTTTGATACCAACGCCAACGGTTAAAGTGAGTTTATCGCCAACAGCAATTGAAGAATCACCTTCTCCATCACCATCGGCGGTCACTCCCACACCAACGGAAATAATTTTAGCCTATAATGATAATAAAGATAATGAAGAAGCCAGTAGCCCATCGACGGTTAAACCAACCTCAGTAACATCAATTCCGGATTCAGGAACAATTCATCCATCAATTATTATTTTCTCTGCGGCTTTATTTTTAGTTCTTATTTCTTTGATTTATTAAAATAAGAAAGAAAGATTTATCACTTTTGAATGTTAAACTAATTATAAAATTATCTATTTCTTTTGGCGCTGTTTATAATCACGATTTATAAATATTTTTGTTTTGTCCTTAAGTTAAATAAAAAGATTAACCAAAAGCAAGGATTATTTAGATTTTAATTAGCTTTTAGTTGGTAAATAGTTTTATTAATAAAAAAATAAATAGTTTGTTTTTATAATTATTTTTTATGAAAGAGGATATTTTTAAATATCTAAACGAAAAACAGAGAGAAGCAGTTTCTTGCAGTTTTGGGCCATCAATAATTTTAGCCGGTGCTGGCAGTGGAAAAACAAGAGTTTTGGTTTATAAGGTAATTTATCTTATTAAAAATCAAAATGTTAATCCTCAATCAATAATTATGATTACTTTTACCAATAAGGCCGGTGATGAAATGAAAGAAAGGATTGTGAGAATTGCTCAGGTGGAAAATTTAGGCTTTATTGGTACTTTTCATTCATTTTGTGCCTCAATATTAAGAAAATTTGCTGATTATTTAGGCTACGAAAACAATTATGTTATTTATGATGAAGATGATCAAAAGTCTTTAATTAAAGAGGTGATTAAAAATATGGCAGTTAAAAAATATACCCCTGATTTTTTTCTTAATCAAATCAGCTTGGCTAAAAACCGGTTAATAACGCCGGAAAAATATTTGGATATTTTTAATTTTGGGGAGAAATTTGAGCTAATTAAATCAGTCTATGAAAAATACCAAAAAAAACTTAAAAAACATAATGCCATGGATTTTGATGATCTGTTACTAAATGTTATTTTTTTATGGCGGGAAAATAAATCGATTTTAGAACTTTATCAAAATAAAATTTCCCAAATTTTAGTTGATGAGTTTCAAGATACCAACGTTGCTCAATATGAGTTGATTAAAATGCTGGCTAAAAAAAACAAAAATATAACCGTGGTTGGTGATTTTTCTCAAAGTATTTATTCATGGCGGGGAGCAGATATTGAAAATTTAAAAAAATTTCAAAAGGATTTTCCTGAAGCAAAAGTTTTTTATTTAGATGAAAATTATCGCAGCACCCAAAAAATTCTTGATTTTGCTTACAAAATTATTGTTAAAAACGTTACTCACCCAATTCTTTATTTAAAATCAGGTAATCAAGAAGGAGAAGAGATTACTTTTTATGAAGCAGAAAATGAAGAAGATGAGGCAATCTATGTAACCAATCAGATTATTAAGTTAACAAGAGAGGGTTTTTTGCCAAATCAGATAGCAGTTTTATACCGGATCAACGCTCAATCACGGATTATTGAGGAGGCGTTCTTACATTATGGTTTGCCTTATATTTTAATTGGCGGGATTCGTTTTTATGAGCGAAAGGAAATTAAAGATGTTTTATCCTTTTTGCGGGTGATTGTTAATGAAAAAGATGAGGTGGCATTAAAACGGATTATCAATCTTGGTAAAAAAAGATTCAATAAATTTAATGAAAAACTTTCAGATTTAAAAGAAATGTTAACGACAAAAACCACCGATGAGATTATTGAAGAGGTTTTTGAGATAACCAATTATTTGGATTTATATGACTTGGAAGACCCGGATGATTATTCAAGAATAGAGAATATCAAGGAGTTAAAATCAGTGGCTTTAAATTTTCCCAATATCAATGATTTTTTACAACAGGTAGCTTTAGTGGAACAGGAATATTATGAAGGCGAAAAGAAAAATAAAGATAAAGAAGGAGTAAGGCTGATGACTCTTCATGCGGCTAAGGGCTTGGAATTTGAGGTGGTTTTTATTATCGGGGTGGAAGATGGGATTTTACCTCATTCCCGTTGCCTTGATGATCTATATTCAATTGAAGAGGAGAGACGGCTTTTTTATGTTGGTATTACTCGGGCTAAAAAAAAACTTTTTGTTACTTTTACCCGCAAACGCTTTCTTTTTGGTTCGCGGACTTATTCTTTAAAATCGAGATTTTTGGAAGAATGAAAATATTTAACGTATAACATATAACCGGCAAAAATTTCTAATTAACCTAATTACTCTAAAAACAATTATTAAATTGTTAAACAATGATACGAATCTGCGAATTAATGCGAATCTACGAATATGCGAATAAAGTAAAGTTTAAAATTTAAAATGTAAATCTCAAAATGATAATTTAAAATTAAAAATTATTTTAAGGTCCGTCCTTTACTAAAGGACGGACCTTATAAGTGTTATTCCCGCAAAGGCCGGAATCCATAAATAAATATAATACCGGTCTTATTGTCATTCCCGCACAAGCGGGAATCTATAAACAACTAGAATAAACACTGGATCCCTGCCTTCGCAAGGATGACAAAATTTGATTATTTCATTATTCATTATTATTTAAATTTTTATACCTTCTAATTCCCGAGGTGCCATATTTGTTGCACCTCGGAGGTGAGGTAAGGAAGTGGGGGAGGGAAAGGTGGGGTAGGGAAATCCTTACTATTTAAAAATATAGACTGATTTTTTATACTAAAAGTTTTCAATAATGGTATTTAATAATAAATTGAAAATGTATAATTACTATAATGCCAAAAGAGCCTTTAGATAAAAAAAGAAAAACAAATTTTTTGAACACAATCATTAAAGTTGCTTTTTTGATTTGGTTTTTTTCGGTTTTGGCGGTTTTTTCAATAATTGGCTATGTTGTTTTTTTAAAGGGAGGGACTCTTGATAAGACTTCTGATATATATGCTTACATTTTTTTATTTTTTTTACTTCTTGGAATTTTATCCTTTTTTATTGGGATTTTGTTTTTAACAATTAATCTTTTAACTTCAAATCTAACAAGAAAACAAAACATCTTTATCTTTCCAATAAAACTTTTTCTTGCCTTATTTTTTCTTCCTTTTTATTTAATATTCTATATACTTTCACCATTAAAAGTAATTAAGATTATAAAAAATCGGCAAATAAAAAGCGTTATTAAAAGACTAACTTTAGGTTTTTTTATTAAAAAATTAATTTATTTAATAATTGTTTTTTTTGTTTTTTTGCCTATTTGGTTAACCGGATATTTAGTTTTATTTTCTATGATTAAAGATAAAATGGGTTATAATCCAGAAATTATTTATATTTCTGGCACAGGTTCAATGTATCCTACCTTTCCCAAAGGTAAAGGCAAAGATCCAAAAGAATTAGGTAAACAAATTGTTACATCTTCGGGAATGATTCCTTATCCAAATGGAGTTGTAATTTTTGGAAAAAGATTTTTTAATTATGAGATTGGTCGGGGAGATATTGTTGTTATTGAAAATGAAAAAATAAGAAAAATTACCAAAGAGATTTATGGTGATTCATCTGGCTGGGTAAAACGAGTTATTGGATTACCAGGTGACACAATTGAGCTTAAAGGAGGAATAGTTTATTTAAATAATAAACCACTTGAGGAGCCTTATACTGCAAAACCCCGTTCAACCTTTGGACAGAAGTTTTTACAGGAATGTAAGAAAATTACTGTTCCTGAAAATCATATTTTTGTTATGGGTGATAATCGAAAAGGAAGCGGTGACTCAAGAGAGATTGGGTTTATTGAAAAAAGCGATGTTTATTATGTTTTGCCTTTAAAAGATCAAAAAGGTGATTTAGTAAAATATTGGCGAAGGACTGATAAAGATTTTGACGATTCTGCCAAAATCAAGCTTGACAAAGAAAAATATTTGATTCTTCTTAATGAAAAAAGAAAAGAATTTAAAGTAAGATCGCTTAAATATCAAAAAAAACTTGAGCTTTCAGCACAAAAAAGAGGTGAGATAATTTTAAAATTCAATGATTTCTCTTTTGAGGCAACAAGAAGTGGTTATACAATGGAGAAAGCGATGTATGATTCGGGTTATTCAAATATTGTTTGGGGCGAGATACCAGTTGAGGGTTATTATGAGGCGGAGGAGCTAATTGAGAATCAGTTTCAATTTCCAGAAGATAAAAAATTTTTAACTGATTGGCGTTTTCAAGAAATTGGTATATCTGAAGTTGAAGGTGAAATAAATAACTGTCCAACTCAAGTGATTGTATTGCATTTTGCTGGTTATGTACCACCTAATTATTCGAAAGAAGTTATTGATAGTTGGAGGCAATTACTTGAAGATTTAAAACGAATTCAGCCAGGCTGGGCTTTATTAAAAAATTACGAAGATTTTTATCAAAGAAATAAGAACGATGTGGATAGAATCAATGACATAATTAATCAAAGAATTAGCATGGTTTCACAAATTGTTTCAAGAATGGAAGCAAACCAATGGCTGACAGCTCAGGAGAAAAAATATATTGAGATCGATAAAAAATTATCTTATGAACAAGACGAAATTGCTGAAAGATTAAATAGTCAAAATTAAATATGTCAAATTGCTTACTTATTTTCCTTAAAATTACCTCTTTTTATTTAATTTTCGAGCTTCCATATTTATTGCATTTGCAAGTTGGAGTATATAATGATTGGTCAATTTCAAGGCTCCTGTCGCATCAAAATCCTTCCGCTTTGCATTATTTATTTTTCTGATTTTAAAAATAAAATAATTTTTATAAGAGCAATTGGATTTAGGGGAGGGGTATATAAGTGAAATTTTAATGAATTTGTTTTTTAAGAGGAGATGGTAAAATAATATCTATGAGTTCACAAATAAAAAGTTTGCAAACAAAATTTATCGCCAACGATGAAAATAGCTCACTTTTTGATAAATTTAAAAAACTCCTTCCAAAAAATACTCAAAAGTTTGATATTTTAGTTGGCTATTTATACTCATCAGGTTTTAAAAAGCTAATTGATTATTTAGACAACATTGAAGAGATTAGATTAATTGTTGGTATGAAAATTGATAAACAGCTTTATGAATGGATTAAAGATGAAAATCAATTAACAACTATTAGCGAAGAAAACAAAA
>JBNAVI010000007.1:0-9915 GCA_049700175.1 Microgenomates group bacterium
GTGACTTCTTTATATCCTTCCTTTTTTAATTTTTTTGCCTCTTTAATAACCTCTTCAAATGGTCGGCTAACTTCTCGTCCCCGGGTAAAAGGAACAACACAAAAGGTGCAAAAATTATTACAACCGTTAGAAATTGGTATCCAAGCGTGAGTTTTACTTACTCTTACTGGCTCATAATTGAAACCTACCTCTTCAATTGGCAAAAATTCATCAACTTGAGGCAGGCGCTGCTTTAACTTTTGCAGTAATTTTCCAGTTTTATCCCGATAAACAAGCCCAACCATACAACCGGTGATAATGATTTTTAACCGAGGATTTTTAACTTTTAATTTAGCCAGGTTTCTTACTAACCCGTAAACTCTATCCTCAGCTGATTGCCGAACCATACAGGTATTGATAACAATAAAATCAGCCTCTTGATAGTTTTTAGCCAATTTCATACCCCGCGCTTCAAAAGCCGCGGTAATTCTTTCTGAATCCGCTTTATTTTGTTGACAACCAAATGTTTTGATAAAATATTTCTTCATAGTTTATCTATTTTATCAGATGTTTTTTAATTTTAATTATGTTAAAACCCTTTTTAATCTACATTCACGGCGGAACGACATTTAAAAAAAGAGCTGAGTATTTAAATTATCTAAAAAATAAAAAAATCAGTTTGGAGGAACCAAAAAATTGGAGTGGCGATTATTTAGATGAAAAATTAAAAAATCATTATCGTCTGATCCGAATAAAAATGCCTTTAAAAGAAAATGCTAAATATAAAGAATGGAAGATAGTCTTTGAAAAATATTTAGAGCTTTTAAAACAAACCAAAACACCAGTTGTTTTTTTAGGTTTTTCATTGGGAGCAATTTTTTTAGTGAAATATTTTTCTGAAAGTAAAGTTGATCTAAATTTATCATCAATTCATCTAGTTGCTCCTCCATTTGATGATAAAAATAGCCGCGATGAATTATCAGGCGGATTTAAATTAAGAAAAAATTTAAAGCTATTTAGCAAACAATTTAAAAATATTTACTTTTATTTTTCAAAAAATGATCAATTGGTTACTAAATACCATTGCCAAAAATATCAAAAAAATTTTCCTCAGGCAAAATTTTTTATTTTTAAAAACAAAAATGGTCATTTCCAAGTAGAAAAATTTCCCGAGTTAATTTTTAATTTATTTAAATCCCTTTAAAAAATTTAACAAATTTTAATTTTAATATTACTTACCCTATTAACTTATAAATTAACCAATTTATCGGCTTCTTTATTTTTTTCTCGCTCAATTTGGTGATAAGAGATGGGTAGATTTATTTCTTGCTCCAATATGCGAATCTTTAAAATATATTCTTTAATTTTTCCTTTTTTTACTTTAAAAAATCCATTCACTTGATTCACTAAAAGTCTAGAATCTGAATAAAACTCAATTTTTTCTATTTTATAATCTTTAATAAGTTTTTCTTTTTGTTTTTTTATTTCTTCAAGAGCAAAAATTAGTGCTTGATACTCAGCATCATTATTGGTGGCATAGCCAATTTTTTTATAAAATTGGAAAATTTTTTTATTTTCAACATAAAAAACTCCTCCAATTGAAGCCGGACCCGGATTACCTTTTGCCCCACCGTCAATGTTAATTTTTAAAAGAGACATAGGATTAAATTATAAAATATTTTTGATAAAATTATAAAGTAACAAAATGAGTAATCATATTTTTTCTAAAAAAATAATAGAAACTCTAAAAGAACTTTCAGTTGATTCGGCAAAAAAGAAAAATCTTCCTACCGCATCGATTTTGATAAATAATAATGATGAAGTTCTTGCTTTTTCCGAAAGCTTAGTGGCTAGTAATACTGATGCCACTGCTCATTCTGAAAGATTAGTGATCGAAAAATATTGTAAGAAAATTCATTCACCAATAATTAGTAACACGAAATTAATTACGGTGATTGAACCATGCTTAATGTGTTTGTCTGCTTGTTATTGGGCTGGGATTGAAAGAGTTTATTATATTCTTCCTGCTTCACTATATTGGGACAAAATTTCTTGGTTAGTTGAATCAAAAAAAATAAATAAACAAAAAATAATTAATCAATTCGAGCCACCATTACAATTGTTTTGGTTAAAAAAGTTAATGAACGAATTTAGGCCGGTTTTTGAAAATTATATTAAAAATGTTATTTTAAGAAAATAATTTAAAAAATTAAATGAAAAAAACAGTTTTAATCACAGGTGGAAGTGATGGATTGGGAAAAGAAATTGCTAGGAGTTTAAAAGATGAGTATGAAATAGTTATTTGCTCTGATAATAAAGAAAAATTAGAAAAAACCGCGAGAGAGATTAGCGTTGATTATTTAGTTTGTGATATTTCCTCTTTTAATGATTGTCAAAAAACAATAGGTGTTTTTATTAAAAAATATCAGAGGATTGACTGTTTGATTAACAATGCTGGAGTTTGGATTGAGGGATTTTTGGAGGATAATAATTTTGAATCGATTAAAAAAACATTTGAAATAAACTTAATTGGTGCCGTTTATATGACAAAGTTAGTTCTTCCTTTTATGAAAAAGAATTTAGGTGGAGACATTGTTTTTATTAATTCACAGGCAGGATTTGAAGCAAAAGCAAAAAGATCTGTTTATACAGCTACAAAATGGGGATTGAATGGATTAGCAAAATCTCTTCAAAAAGAGTTGGTTGATTTTAATATAAGAGTGATCAGTGTTTATCCAGGAAAAATGAAAACCAAACTTTTTGAGAAAGCAGGAATTAAAAAAGATTTAAGTGATGCTTTTGAGCCAAAGTATGTAGCTAAATTTATTAAAGAAGTATTATTAATGCCAAAAAATATTTTAGTCCCTGAAATAGGAATTAAAAATTTAAAGCAATAATAATGAAAAATTTTAATATTTCTTTCTGGTTGATACCAGAAGAAAAGGAAAAAAATTATTTTCAAAAAATTATTAATGATATAGCAAAAAAATACAAAGCTTTTCCTTTTTTGCCCCACATCACTATCTACGCTGGCGTTAATTGTTTTGAAAATGAATTAAAAAAAATCATCAGTCAAACAGATCAAATTTCTAATCAATTAACAAGCATAACTTTAAAATCAGTAAATATTCAATATTCTGACATTTTTACTAAGACTTTATACATTCAATTTAAAAAAACAAAAAAGTTGGTCAATTATTATTCTTTATTTTTTCAATCATTTAAAAATTATTTTGAATACCAGCTAAATCCTCATTTATCTTTGATTTATAAAAACAATATGGAGATAAAAGAAAAAGAAAAATTAGTTAAAGAAATCTTAGTGCCAAAGCAAGTAATTTTTAATCAATTAATGATAATTGTTAAAGAAAATGGTTCGATTAAAAATGAAGAAGATGTTTTAGATTGGAGAATTGTTTATAAAAAATTGTTATAGATTAACTTTATTTTTTTTACTTTCTCAATAATTAAAATAAAAACTATTAAAACAATAAAAAAACTTAAAAAAACAATTAATTTTTCAAGACTTTTTAAAAATAATGAAGCTATTCCCAAAATAAGTGAGACTAACCAATAAAAAACCGCAATTCTTCGTTTTCCCCAGCCAATTTCCAATAATCGGTGGTGAAAATGTCCCCAATCCGCTCTAAAAGGAGATCTCTTATTTTTAATTCGCCTTAATATGGTGTAAATAGCATCAATCATTGGCACTGATAAAATTAAGATTGCCGTGCCAACTTTTCCAAAAGATAGAATTGATAAAACCCCAAGCATAAATCCCGCCAATGCTCCCCCACCATATCCGGGCATGATTTTTTGGGGATAAAAATTCCAAGGCAAAAAACCTAAAAAAGCACCGCTGATAATAAAAGATAAAATCATTACCGCTTCCGCTGAGATATCATGAGCAGTAAACCGTTGAGAGAGTAACCCTAAAAAAAAAGCCGTAATGGCCACAAAACCGGGTAACTGACCATCAACCCCCTTACTCCAATTAACCATATTCATTAGCCAAACCAACCAAATTATCGCCAAAAGATCGGCGAAAATCCATATTTTTTTTAGCCCAAAAAAGGGAAGATAGATTTTGGGTTGACTTAAATCGATTACTCCTCCAAATGGATTTGAAATATAAGGAATTCCTAAACCAAAACCAATAACCATTGCTGCAATTAAAATATTCAAAACGAACCGCCAATACGCAGAAAGATCATAATAATCATCTAACAAACCAACAATAGTAATTAAAAAAGAACCCAAAATAATCCCTAAAATTATTTTATTAATTTTGATAAATAAAAAAATTCCAATGATGATGGCTAAAAATATTGGCAAACCACCTCCTCGAGGAATTATCCCTTTATGAGTATGGGCTGGGTGTTTTCTTTTTTTCCGATTGGTTACCAACCCTATTTTTTTTGAAAAAAAAATTGTTGGCCAAGTCAAAAAAAAGGAAGTTAAAACCGAAATAAAAAGTGGTAAAAGAATGTTCATGTAATTAAAAAAATAATTTTAATAAATATGCCAGTTAATAAAATAATCATAATAATATTTATGTCGGTGATTAATCTGGTGATGAAACTGTCATTATTAAAAAACTTTTTTTTAAGGTACTCATTTAAAAAAAAGAAAAAGACCATAATTAATGGAATCAAAAAAATCAACCACCAATCAACCAATTGCTCTTCGCCCTCTTGGCGACTATATAATAAAGGAATTTGTGGCGGCAACCTATTAAAACGCAGTGAAAAAATAAAGATTGACAATAAGTTAGCCATTAATAATAATCTCATAATTATTTATTTTTATAATTGTGACTGAATCTCATATTTTCCACTTGAATATAAAATAAAGGCTTTTTTGGGAAAACTAGGTAATATATCCTTGATTTTAGTTTCTGGGATTAAAATTTTTCCCACATATTTAGGGATCTCTTTATATTCTCTATTATAAATATAAACTCGGTTCTCATCAAAATAATATTGAACTACATGAAAGTCTAATTCATCAGTAACATAAACTAAATCATCTTTACTAGCGATTGTTTTTATTTCCAATATTGTTTTTCTTAAATCATTTTTTTTCCTTTCTTTAATTTGTACAGCATTATAATTAAAATTTAAATAGATTAATAAAATCATTAATAGCAAAGATATTTTTTTAGGAAGATTAGAAAAAATTATAGTTAAAAAAAGTAATAAACCAATATTGAAAGCAATTAGATACCTAGGCAAAAATAAGGGTTTAATAAAATAAGAAAAAACAAAAATTACCAATGGCAAAAATATTCCCCAGAGGAAAAAAAAATTGAAATATTTTACTTTTTTAATTTTTTTCCAATAAAGAATTGTTATTAAAAGAATAAGTAAAAAAAACCAATTAAAATATTTAATGTTTTTATCATAGAAGTTAAATTCCCGCTCGTATCCAGTATATAGATAAAAAGGAACTTGGGTAATTGTTTTAAACTCTGGTTTTTTAATCCAAAAATTTGTTGACAAAGAATGATTTAAAAAAAGAAATATTATCCATGGCATATAAAAAAACAATGGTAAAAAAAAATAATTGTTTTTAACAAAAATCTTCTTCTTGTCTTTCTTTATATAAAAAACATAAATTGCCTCCAAAAGAAAAACAAAAAAAGAAAAGTAATGGGTATAAAAATTTAATAAATTAGAAATAAAAAAAAGCTTTCTTTTATCTCTAAGTAAACTGTATATCGATAGACTAGATAAAAACGCCAATAAAGTATACATTCTTGCTTCAAAAGCATAATAGATTAATAGGGGATTAGTGACTACTAAAATCAGACATAAGAGAATAATTAAATTTTTTTTTATTTTTAAAATTTCTGTTATAAATAAATAAATGATATATATAGTCGCCCAAAAACAAATTAAAGAAAACGATCGCAGTGAAATTTCTGAAGAGCCAAATATGTTCATCCAAAAATGAATTAAAATATAATATAAAGGTGGACTAAAATCCTTTGCTGTTAGATAAATAATTTTCCAAATATCTTTTTTTGCTAGTAAAGCCGTAAAAGCTTCATCACGCCAGAATGACTGAATCATAAAGGTCAGGGGTGTCTTTGTAAACAAAAAATCAAGCATATTTCCTTTTAATAAAATTCTAAAATAGATTTTTCTTAAAAACTATCATTAATTTAAACCTTCTCTGTAACCTGATATTTAATTTTTTTACCTAAAATTAATCTTGTATGAGCCTCAAGCGCCGGTAGTGATGAAAATATAAAAGAAATCGCTGGCAAAAAATACCACTGAATTATCAACAATGGTACTTGTAAATTATAATTCTTATTATCAATTTTTTTTCTTAACTTAATATCTAAATAAATATAAAAAATTAAACATAAAGTGGCAATGGTTAAAATAAATGAGGAAATTTTTGGCAGTAAAAAACCAAGAACGGTTCTTTTAAAAACAGGATTAATCAAAGGTGGTATAAGAGCGGCTAAGGTTAAAATAAAAAAAGATGTTGGCCATAGAAGATGATTTTCGGCAATAAATAAAATTTTCTTAATTTTTAAAAAAGGATTAAGATGGGGGGTATTAAAAAATCTGTAAATTGAATAGCCAACGTCAGAGACCCCCCAAGCCCAGCGCCTTTCTTGTTGGTAACGGTTAACTGAAGTTCTTAAGATATTACCTGAATAAACTGCATCCCCGTTTATAATGACATATAAAGGCAAAGTTCTTACTCTTTCCCCGTATTTAAAAAAAGCCTGTAAATATATATGCCAGTCTTCAGGAATTATATCGGTATCCCAAAAATTTATTTTTTTTAACAACCAAAAATTGGTTGAGTAGGTAGATATTTGGATAAAATTTTCTTTATATTCCAAAAAGGCTACTCTTAAAATAGAAGATAAGATAGACTGAATCCTCACAAAAAAAGGTAAGCGCCAAAAATTTCCATACAACAAAACTGGTCCGGCATAAAAATGATAAAATCGGCCTTTATCTTTCAAAAATGTATAAGTTAAATATGATAAATAGTTTGCCGGTAGGCGACTATCAGCATCACATACCGTAATTAAAACATCTTTTGGGTTAATTTTATTTTTACCAAGATAATTATCGATCACCCAACAGGCAAAAGTCTGATTACTCGCTTTTCCCGGTTCTTCGTTTGGTTGTAATTGATGAAATGAAATAATAATATCAGCGAATTTATCCTTAAAAAACTTTTTTAAAATCTCACCTTTCTTCTGGGCTTCCTCTTCTCTTTTTTCAAAGGCCAAAACCAAATAGATATTTGATTTATGCGGATAATCATTTTTAACCACTGCCTCAATTGTTTCCTTTATCTTCTCTATCGGTTCTTTATAATTTGGAATTAGTATAAAATGTTTTAATTCCTTTGCTGAATTAATTTTCTTTAATTTTTGAAAATACTTTATTCTGACGTTTGCCTGAATCTTTTTGTAAGCTGATGAGGCCCGATAAACAGTCAGTAATGATTTATAGAAAAAATAAAGATCAAAGGCTAAAATAAAATAGGCCACTACTGCCGGGTGAAAAGGCGAAAGCCATACTGGCATAGTAATTATTAACCAACTGGTTATGGGAACTAGGGCATAAAAAAAATGGATGAAAAATTTTCTTTTTTCCATATCTAGCTATATTATACCTTAATCAATGAAGGAATTTTCTCTTTAATAAGCTCTTCGATAAAATTAAAAAGATTTGGTCCTTTTAAAAAAGAATTTAAATAACCCAGTTGATTTAGAATCGTATTTATGAAATAAATTAATTCCTGGTCGCTTATTTTATTTTTGGACATATTTATTAAAAAATTTAAGGTTGAACGAAAAACTTTTTCCTCAGGCTGATTCTCCGGTAGAAGTCGATCCAAAATAAAAAGAACTAAATATAAATACTTTGTTTTTTTAAAATCTTTTTTTATACCAGAGAAAGCGGAAATAAGTTTACTTTCTTTTAAGGAAAAATTGTCGTTTTTCTTTTCTACTACTGCCTCGATTAAATTACCGGTTTGCAAAGATGATAAGCGTTTACTGGTTATCTTTTTAATCCCAAAACCAAACATGTTTATTTTACCCTGGTCTTTGGAGAATAAGGTTAAAAGGATATTTTTTTCTGGAAGATTCCTCTTTTTTAAAACCAATACCTGCGTTTTTATTAACTTCATAACCAAATTATTTCATTTTTATTTCTTTATCTTCCTTAAAAAAATCATCAAAATATTTTTTTTCATTAATAAAAATTTGCAGTTTCTGCTCACCTTCACCCGGCTGCTTCTGAATTAAAAGACGGTAATTTGATCGTTGAAATTTTTCTGGTAACTGATAGCTAACTTTTATCTGCGCTTTTCCTTGAGTTGGCACCTCCAAGTAACCTTCAAAAACAGTCTTCCCCAAATCATCATAAGTTTGGGCTTTTTTTAATGAACCAATAAAACTAATTAATTTTGAACCTTTGGGAACATATATCCTTACCCAATTTCTTAAGGTGGCATTTAAACATAACCCTCCCCGTTCTAAATTACAATCGGAGTGAGGATAGGGATTTCGATACTCAACGGTCAATTCTCTTTTAACACCGTCATTGGTAAAGTTAGTTTTCGAGGTTATTATCTCACTGACAAACATATTTGATTTCGCTCCGGCAAAGTTGACGTTATTTATATGCAAATAATCCCCATTATTTGAATTAATTTTTCCCGCAAAGTTTAGTTTTTCAACTGCTTGCTGTAAAGAATCATCGTTAAAATACAAAAGAATATTTTTTTCTTTTAAATTAATAAACATCTGTTGAGCCAAAGTTCCCCAATACTTTGAGGGAGAAAAACCTAAGGCTTTATAGAATAAAGCATACATCAGATCACCTAAAATTCCTTTTCTATTTTCCCTTAAATAAGGTGTTGGTCGGTCAACTAAATCAAATAGTTTATAAATTACCTGAGGACAGTCGCAACGTTTATCAGTTTTTGCCGAAAATAAAACACCATCAACTTCCGTATCACCAAAAATCTCCAGCATATCTACTAAAACCTTAGTGTCAATAGCAACAATTCCATCATATTCAATTGCTCGACTGCTTTTTTCATAAAGTTGATTAAAAAGTTTTACTGAAGTTGGAAAATCAGGCGAAAGATTACTATCGCGAATAAAAAATTTAGTTACTCCTTTATGATAGGTTAAAATCTCCCGTGGTGCTGGTGGATGGTTGGCAATACTTTCATCCAAGCTATATATATCTTCAGATCTCTCAATTCTAATTTTTCCGTCTTTTACCTTAAAAATAGCATACGCTGTCAAAAAACCACCGGTTGCCCTTAATTCTTTATCATTCTGAAATAATACTAAATATGTCTTTTCCTTATCTTTCCCAAAAATCTCGGGTAATTTTTTTAATAATGGTTTGGCATCAACAAATAAAGAAGAAAAACCGTAAAATTGCTCTTTAATGTTCTCAATCTTTTCTCTTATTATTAAATTGCCAATTTTTTTTGGATAGCGGTTGGTTTTTATTTTGTTGATTTTTTCTTCAGCTAAAGCAATTTTTTCCGATATGGGATCAATTTTTGACAAAATTTTATCTAAAGTCAAAACCGCTGTCTGCAATCTCTCTTCCGCTGATTTTTCAACAAAAGACGCTGCTCCTTTTTTAAAACCAATTAAATCAGCATATGGTTTGATGGCAGAAATCGCCTCTTTACTGGTTTCAATCATCAAATCACCCGCCTCAACGGCATTTTTAAAATCACTTATATAAGGAATAAAAGATAACCAGTAAATTTTTTTAGCAGAATTTTTAAATGATAAATATTCTTTATCAAACTCATTTAGGCTTTTATCTAAAAGATCAATATCATTTTGTGAAAAGACTGCTTTTATCTCTTTTGCTTTTAGTAATAAATTATTTGCCCGGGTATAGATTTCTTTTACCGGGC
>JBNAVI010000008.1:0-9308 GCA_049700175.1 Microgenomates group bacterium
AATAAAAAAAACTTAACTTTTTTTTCGCCATCTTTATTCTTTTTTTTCGTGTTATAATCACCTAAACTTGATAATTTTAAATAATATTCTCCCTGAGATATTAAACCAAACCACAAAAGATTTTCCAGGTTTTTTTCATTTATTTCTTCTCCTTCTAAAAAAATAATTTTAACTTTCTTATTCTTTTTAAACTCCGTCGCCGCTTTCTCGGCTGCCTTTTTTTGGTCTTTAAAAATTAAAATTATTCTTTTTGCACTTAGTACCTTCTCATTTTTTAAAATCTTTTCAACTTCTTTAATGGGAAAATTAATTAAGAAAAAATATTGGTAAATATCAAAAAAAGGCGGTAATTGCGATGAATAAAAAATTTTTGCTTGATAATTTTTAAAAAAATTCTTTATTTTATCAATAAAAGAATAGTTTTCTTTTGAAACAATAAGAATTTTTAAATTCTCGGGCAAAAAATCGATTTTTAAATGCATATTTTTTTATTTTACCTAGATTTACTTGTAAAATTAAATTAAAATATACCAATTAAAATGAAAAAAATAATCACTCTTTCTCAATTTAACCAATTAAAAAAAAATCTAAAGGGGAAAAAAATTGTTTTGGTTGGCGGTTGTTTTGATCTTTTCCACTTCGGTCACTTATCCTTTTTAAAAAAGGCTAAAAAAACCGGTGATTCTTTAATTATTGCCCTTGAATCAGATGAATTTATTAAAAAGAATAAAAAAAGAGAGCCAGTCCATAATCAGCAACAAAGGGCGGAAATTTTGTCACAGCTGGAAATAGTCGACCTGATTATTAAGTTGCCTTTTTTTAATAAAGATGAAGATTATCTTTCAATGGTTAAATTGATAAAACCCCACACCATCGCCGTTTCAGAAAATGATCCTCAAATAAAAAACAAATTAAAACAGGCTAAAGAAATCAATGCTCAACTGAAAATTGTATGCCCATTAATTGATAATTTCTCAACCACGAAAATCTTAAAAAAATTAAAATTATTAAAATTATGAGACTTTTTTTAGCTATTGATATTCCAGAAAATTTAAAGGAAAAAATTGATAAGCAAATTTCTAATTTAAAAAAGGATTATCCCAACTTTACCTGGGTACCAAAAGAAAACTTTCACATTACTTTATTCTTTTTTGGTGAAACAGAAAAAATCGAAATGATAAATAAAAAAATAAGTGAATTAATTTACGATCAAGAATCTTTTTATCTTCATGCCAATAGAGCAGGTCTTTTTATCAATAAAAAAATCGTTATTTTTCTTAATTTTAGCCGAGAAAAGAAAATTGAAGCTTTAGCTAAAAAAATAAATAAAGTTTTTGCTCCAATTTTTTCCCAACATTATACCTCAAAAACCTATAAAAAATTTATTCCCCATTTAACCATTGCCCGCACTAAAATTCCCTCAAAACAACAATATTTTCAGCTTAAAAAAAAATTAACTTCTTTTAATATTAATATTTCATTTCCAGTAAAAGAAATTTTTCTTTATCAAAGTATTATAGGCGGTAAAAAACCTATTTATAAAAAAATTAAATCATTTCCCCTGCTTTAAAAAAACCTTATTTATGCGGCGCCAATTTTAAACATCATTGTTCCACAATCTGGACATTTTGCTCTCATGGCTGGTTTACCATTTTTCATCGTGACTTTTTCTGGATTAGCCACTTCTTTTTTAGCCCGACATTTTACACAATACATTGTTGCCATATTTTTTTATCACCCCCTTTCTTATTTAATTATCTTAGCAAAAAACAAAATTAATTCAAAACCTATTATTAAACCAGATAAAAATAAACTTTTCCTAAAATCCTCCATAAAAAATTTTTTCAGCTGAACTTTTTCTTCGGCTGCATCTTCTGTAGTTAAATCAGATTTAGGTAAAATAGAAGTTAAATTACTCGAAGCTTTTTGGTTGACAGGCAAAACTTGACTTCCTTCAGTGGCAAATGTATCAGTTTTTTTGGGAGTAGTTGGAATAACCTGTGACTGTTGCAAAATCTTTATCTGTCGCCGATAACGGGCGATTATTTTTTCCTTACGAGTTTTCTTAGGCATGATTTAAGAAATATAAAATATATTTTTTAAAAATTCAATAGCTTTTTAATTTATTGACAGTTTTTTATTTACCATATAAAATTTAAATAACATAAATAACATGATAAATTTAATTTTAACTTTTTTTTTCTTTTGGCTTCTGGTTTTAACTTTGTTTTTTATAAAATTAAAAAATCATTATCTTCATTTAACCACAAAAACAAGAAAAGAAACCTTAGATGAAATTTTGGAGGAATTGTTGAAAAACGAGCAAATAATACAAAACAACCTTGAGTCTTTGAAAAAACAGCTATCTGATATCATTGAAAAATCAAAATATCATTTTCAAAGGTATGGCATTGTTAGATTTAATCCATTTGAGCGGGTTGCCGGTGAACAAAGTTTTGTTATTGCCCTTTTAGATAAAGAAGAAAATGGATACACGCTAAATTTTATTTATACTAAAGAGGGATTAAGAGTTTACCCCAAAGAGATTATAAAAGGGCAGGGAGTTAATATTGAACTTTCCGAAGAAGAAAAAAAAGCCATCAAACAAAGTAAAATAAAAGTTAACTCATAATTTTTTATGATTAATAAAAAATTGGCTTATTTTATCTTATTAATAGTTTTTTTACTTTCCACTTATACTTCATATTCTTATTTTCATTATAAACCAGAGGGTTTACTCTCTCCTATTCCATTTAACAATCAATCATTAATTAAAAATGAAGACAAAAATCAAAACAGCAATGGAAATACTTTTTCCAATGAACCATTAACTGAGGAGTGCCCTTTAAATGGAGAGTTATTAACTAAAACTCAAAGAGAAAAATGGGAAAAAAGACGACCTTTGGGAATAATGATTGAAAACCATAAAGATGCTCGACCGCAATCGGGATTGCAATCGGCCGATGTCATTTACGAGGCAGTGGCTGAAGGAGGAATCACCCGTTTTTTGGCAGTTTTTTATTGTAAGGACGCTAAATACGTTGGTCCGATAAGATCAGCCCGCATTTATTTTATAAAAATTCTTGAAGGCTATGGTAATTATCCTTTGTATGCCCATGTTGGCGGCGCCAACACTCCCGGCCCGGCTGATGCTTTGGGATATTTGAAGCAACTTGGCTGGGCATCATATAATGATTTAAATCAATTTTCCGTTCCCTTTCCCTATTTCTGGCGTGATTATGAAAGATTACCCAACAGAGCCACAGAACATACAGTCTACTCATCAACTACAAAATTATGGCAATATGCCAAAGAAAAAAGAGGGTTAAGCAATATCGATGAGGATCAAGTTCCCTGGAATAAAAATTTTAAATCATGGATTTTTAAAGATGACGCGCTGATAGATAAACGGGGTGATGTTAATAAAATAAATTTTGGTTTTTGGAACATATTGGCCGATGACTATTCAGTTACTTGGGATTATATAAGAGGCAGAAACAGTTATTTAAGAACTAATGGCTCCCAACCCCATATTGATAAAAACACGAATAAACCAATCGAGGCAAAAAACGTAGTGATAATTTTTGCCAAAGAATCACCAGCTAACGATGGTTATCCCGGCGGACATATTTTATATGAGTTAACCGGACAGGGGAAAACATTGGTTTTTCAAGATGGAAAAGTCATTGAGGGCTATTGGGCAAGAAAAAAAGACGAAGAGCTTTTAAGGTTTTATATCGAAAATGATAAAGAAATTCCTTTAGTAAGAGGTTTAACTTTTGTGGAAATTTTACCTACCGGCAATAAAGTTAATTATTAAATATTATGTTGGAAAAAATTATCCCTTCAAAAACAAGAAGAAAAATCCTTGAATTTTTTTTTCATCATGGAGGTGAAAACTTCCATCTTCGCAAAATTGTTAGAGAAGTTAATGAGGAGGTTAATGCCGTAAAAAGAGAACTTGATATCTTAACCAATCAAAAATTACTATCAAAAGAAAAACGATTAAATAAAGTTTTTTATAGTTTAAACAAACATTATCTCTTTTTTGATGAATTTTTAAGAATTTTTACCAAAACCGGTTATTTACCCCAGCTGATATATAAAAACCTGTCAAAGTTGGGAAAAATAAAGTATATTGCCCTATCAATCAAATATGCTAAAAAACTTCCTATTAAGGAAGATGAAATCTATGTTCTTTTTGTGGGAATTATTGTTTTGCCAGAAGTTGATGAGATTATAAAAGAGGCAGAAAAACAATTTAATTACCCAATTAATTATACGGTTATGACTGAGGAGGAGTTTATTTTCCGTAAAAAAAACAATGATCCTTTTATATGGCGATTCTTAAAACAACCTAAAATTATGCTAGTAGGTAATGAGGAAGATTTAATGAAATAAGAAATTCAAAAATCAATTTTTTAATTCTTAAACGATTTATGAAAAAAGTTACCGGAATTCTAATCTTTTTAATAACTTTATTTATTATCTGGATAGATTTACCAGAAAAAATCTCTTTTTGGCAAATTAATATTAAAGTTCCAAAAAGAGAAATCTCTTTTGATTTTTTGGGAATAAAATTTAAAAAAGAATTTAAAACCTACTTTGGACTGGATTTAAAAGGTGGATCTCATCTTGCTTTTGAAGCCAATACCAGTAAAATAAAGCCCGAAGATATTGAAGATGCCTTAAAAGCAACTCGTGATATTATTGAAAAACGAGTTAATTTTTTTGGTGTCTCTGAACCACAAATCCAAACCGTTAAATCCGGTGATAAATACAGAATTATAGTTGATTTACCTGGGATTACCGACATTGATCAGGCAATTAATTTAATCGGAAAAACTGCCCAACTTTCATTTAAAGAGTTGGCCACACCTTCAGCTAAGATTGCCACTGATTCGTCTGTATTAACCCAATTAAACAAGGAAACTAATCTTACAGGAAAACATATAAAAAAAGCTCTAGTGACGTTTGACCCCAATACCGGAAAACCGCAAGTAGCTCTTGAATTTACTAGTGAGGGAAAAAAATTATTTGCCCAAATAACTTCCCGCAATGTAGGAAAACCGTTGGCAATTTGGGTTGATAATTTTTTAATCTCAGCCCCGGTGGTTCAGCAACCAATCACTGATGGCAATGCCGTTATTACTGGTAATTTCTCATTAAATGAAGCAAAAAAATTAGCCATATCAATCAATTCTGGCGCCTTACCCTTACCGGTTAAATTGGTTGAACAGAAAAATATTGGTGCTAGTTTAGGAGAGGAAGAAGTTCGCAAAAGCTTTATTGCCGGAATAATTGGTTTAGCCATGGTTCTTTTATTTATGATTGGCTACTATGGTAAATTAGGAATTATTGCCTCAATCGCTTTAATTATTTACGGCTTAATCTCTTTAGCTATTTTTAAATCAATACCTGTTGTTTTAACCTTACCAGGCATCGCTGGTTTTATCCTTTCTATCGGTATGGCTGTTGATAGTAATATTTTAATTTTTGAAAGAATTAAAGAAGAAATGCGCAAAGGAAAAGATTTTGATACGGCCATAAAATTAGGTTTTGGCCGGGCTATTGATGCTATAAAAGACGCCAATATCACCACTTTACTGGTGGCTTTTATCCTTTTTAATCCATTAAACTGGGAATTTTTACCCCAATTTGGTATGGTAAGAGGCTTTGCATTAACTTTAGCTATTGGTGTGGCTACCAGCTTATTTACTGGTGTTATAATTACCAAAAGATTAATTAATTATTTCTATAAAAAATCATGATTAATTTTTTAAAATATCGCTGGCTTTATTTTTTAATTTCATCAATATGTATTTTAATTGGGCTTTTTTCTATTTTTAAATGGAGATATAACTTTTCTATCGAATTTACTGGTGGAACAATTATTGAGTATCAATTAGACAAAAAAATGAACCTAAATAACTTAAAAAATCTTTTGACAAAGGAAAAAATCGAAGTGATTGATATGAAACTAACTGATAATCGCTTATTTTTAAAAACCAAACCCTTAGACAAAAAAATAGAATCCAGTATTAAAACTCTTTTGGAAAAAAATTTTCGAGTAAAGACAAATCTTTTAAAATCAGAAACCATTGGTCCAACTATTGGTGAGGAAACAATTAGAAAAACAATTATCGCCTCATTCTTGGCAATTTTAGGCATTTTGATTTATATTAGCTTTGCCTTCCATGGCTTTAAATACGCCCTTAGTGCTGTTTTAGCAATGATTCATGATTTTTTGATTTTAATGGGAAGCTACTCATTAATAAGCCATTTTTTTAACGCCCAGTTTGACACCATGTTTGTTACCGCTGTCTTAACCACCATGTCTTTCTCGGTTCACGACACCATTGTCATTTTTGATAAAATAAGAGAATATATAAAAGATGAAGGAAAAGAAAATATGGTCTATTTTGCCAACAAAGCCTTAACGGAAACTATGGTTCGTTCAATTAATAATTCAATGACCATTATTTTTATGCTCTTGGCTTTAACTTTGCTTGGCGGCTCAACAATCAGATTTTTTTCTCTTGCTCTTCTTATTGGCACCGTCACCGGAACCTATTCCTCACCTTTTGTTGCCACACCAATTTTCATCCTTTTATCAGAAAAAAATAAAAAATAAATTGTCTTTAATATCTTTTTACCTGCCATTATAATTAAATCATGTTAAAAATACCAATTTATATTGAAAATATTTTTAAAAAATTTAAAAAGGAAGGTTATGAAATTTATTTGGTTGGTGGCGCCGTTAGAGATTTGATTTTAAAAAAAGAGGTTAATAACTGGGATTTTACTACCAATGCCAAACCAGAAGAGATTCAAAAACTTTTTCCGGAAAGCTTTTATAATAATCAATATGGCACAGTTAGTCTTCCTCTATTAGTAAATAATCAAAGATTAATTATTGAAATCACTCCCTTTAGAAAAGAAGGAAAATACAATGATTACCGTCACCCAAAAATTATTCAATGGGCAAAAACACTTAAAGAAGATTTAAGCCGGCGGGATTTCACTATCAATGCCATTGCCTATGATGGAAAAAAAATCATTGATCCTTATCATGGTCAGGAAGATATAAAAAATAAATTAATAAGCGCTGTTGGCGATCCGGAAAAACGTTTTCAGGAAGACGCCTTAAGATTAATCAGAGCAATAAGGTTTGCTTCTCAGCTGGGATTTTTAATCGAAGAAAAAACCCGTCTTGCTATAAATAAAAATGCCCATTTAATTAGAAAAATTTCTTGGGAAAGAATTAGAGACGAATTTTTAAAAATTTTAACCAGTCCTTACCCGGCAGAGGGAATTTTTTTTCTTCACAATACCGGTTTATTAAAATATATTCTTCCGGAACTGGAAATTTGCTTTAACATTCCTCAAAAAAGTCCTAAAAGACATCATATTTATGATGTAGGAACCCATTTGGTTTTATCTTTAAAATACTGTGAATCAAATGATCCAATTACCCGATTAGCCACCTTAATTCATGATATTGGCAAAGCAAAAACTTTTAAAAAGGATGAAAAAACTGGTTTAATTACTTTTTATAACCATGAAGTAGTGGGAAAAAAATTAGCCGAAAAAATTGCTGAAAGATTTCGCTTATCCAATAAACAAAAGGATAAACTGGTAAAATTGGTTCGATATCATCAATTCAGTGTTAAAGAAAATCAAACTGATAAGGCTTTAAGAAGATTTATCCGCAATGTTGGTAAAGAATATTTAGATGATATCATTGCCTTAAGATTTGCTGATCGTTTAGGTTCAGGAGCAAAGAAAGACTCATGGCGATTTAAGTTATTTCGAAAACGATTAGAGGAAGTCCAAAAAGAACCATTTAAAATCACCGACTTAAAAATTAACGGTTTTGATGTTATGAAAACTTTAAAAATAAAACCCGGACCGGCTGTTGGAAAAATATTGAAAACTCTTTTTGATAAAGTACTTTCTGGGGAATTAAAAAATGAAAGAGAAGTTTTATTAAATGAAATTAAAAAAAATCTTTCTGCGCTTAAGTAGTGTTTATTAATTTAAACTGCCCTATTTTATTGTGAAGCATCCCCTGAGCTTACGCTTAGGTTTTAAGCCCAAACAAGGTTTTGGGAGGGCGAAACCCTGAACCATCCCGACTTAGTTGGGACTGGTTCATGGGTAAACTTGTCCTTCATTTTTTAAAAAATCTTTTTAAACAATAAACTTTTACTAAAAAAACTAAAAAAATATTGATAAAAAGCTCTTAAATAACTTTAACTGAAATTTTTATCAGCCGATCGTCGCATAAAAATTTATGGCTAATTGAAATTTATCAATTTCTTTAAAATGTCTCAAAAAAGTTCTCGTTAATTTACTAAAAAACCTATCTTTTAATTTAATTCTTTATCTTCTATATATCCGAAATATTAATTGTATCTAATCCTTCTATTCAATTAACTTCACCTAAATCTCTCTAAAGCCAGTCTAATAAATTTATTCTAAATATTATTCTAAATATAAGGTTCTAAGTATTTTTTTAACTGAAGCCTTCCATCAATCCAAGTTGCACATCGTAGATATAACATGACTTGGTGTGTTAAAAGAATGATCCTTTTTTAAGGAATTTTTAATTTTAAATTGTCATTTTGAGATTTGAATTTTCCCCGCCTTTCGCGAAAGGCGGGGTTTGCATTTTGAATTATTTATTATTAATCATTGCCTGAATAATATTTTGTGGCACCTCTTCATAATGTGAAGGCTCCATATAAAAAACCCCTCTTCCTTCAGTAAGGGAGCGCAAAACCGTAGCATAACCTGATAACTGCGAAAGTGGCACGTAAGCTTTTATCACTACTGATTTGGCTCTTTTTTCTGTACCAATAATTTTTCCTCTTTTTGAGGAAATATCACCAATCACTGATCCCATAAATTCCTCAGGCACCGTCACCTCTAGCTTCATAATTGGTTCAATCAATGTTAAACCAGCTTTTTTGACTGCCTCCTGCAAAGCCATTGACCCGGCAATTTTAAAAGCAATATCTGAGGAATCCACCTCATGATATGAACCATCATACAATGTTACCTCAATATCTGTGATTGGATAACCTAAAAGCACACCTTTATCCATCGCTTCCAGAACACCTTTTTCTACCGAAGGAATAAATTCTGAAGGAATTACTCCGCCTTTAATTTTATTGACGAACTTAAAACCTTCCCCTCGACCCAAAGGTCTAACTTTAATTAAACAATGACCATATTGTCCATGACCACCAGTTTGACGAATATATTTTCCCTCAGCGTCAGCATCTTTAGTAATTGTTTCTTTA
>JBNAVI010000009.1:0-9251 GCA_049700175.1 Microgenomates group bacterium
GTGAGAATAATTTGGGGGTAGTGATCCCCACATATCAAATTTTTTTGCTCCTTTGTTTTTTGCCATTTTTATTGCTTCCCACATTAAAAGATTTGCTCCCATTAAATTGCGGTATTTTTCTGATGAGCCGCCATAAACATAATAAGCAATGTCATTATATATCCATATTTGGTAAGCAGCCAATGGTTCATTTTTATAAAAAGCAATTAAAATTCGAGAAATTTTTTCTTTTAAGTTTTGCCAGACTATTTGGTGATATCTTAAATTATGGCCAAAGTAATGTTGTCTTTTACAAGTTTCAAAGTAAAGTCTTGAAAATATTTTAAAGCTTTCATCGTTGGACATTTCTTTTACTCTCACTCTTTTTTTTTGGGCTAAGCGAATATTATAACGGGTTTTATAATGCATATTTCTTAAAAGCTCATCTTCAGATTTAGTTAAGTCTAAAATTTGTGTCCATTTTGGGAATAAAGGATGAGGGGAAATTGTTAAATTGTTAAATTGTTTAATGATTGACTCTTTTAAAAATCTTTTTTCTAAATAGGGTTCAATCTTAATAAAAATAAGGTTTTTTTCCTGGCCGTATTGGTAAAGAAAGTCTAAAACTTCTTTTGTTGGAAAAACAGAACGGGGCAGATAGCCAATTTTAAAAGAAGTGAAAGGAATCGGGTGAACAGTTATGGTATAAACGTTTATAAGTTGATCTTTTTGAAATTCGGCTATTCTTAAGACATCAAGCCCCATTTTTTTTCTTGCCTCTCCCCATTCCCATAACTGAAGTGGATGATAGGCTTTTTTGTTAAAAACTTGGTGATCAAAATTTTTTTCAATTATTTTTATCATAAAACGGCATTTTTTAAAATGGTTAGTGTTTCTTGAGCGCAATTTTCCCAAGAAAAAGATTTTACTCTTTCTTTTCCTTTTTCTATCAGCTCTTTTTTTAACTGGTAATCATTTTTTAAAGCCGTTAATTGATTATATAACTCATCAATGTTTTTTGGATCAAAATATAAGCAAGCATCAGCCCCAATTTCAGGAAGTGACGGGGCAGATGAGCAAATAACCGGACAATCATTACTCATTGCCTCAAGAAGAGGAAGACAAAATCCTTCATATAAAGATGGCATGACAAAACAAAAAGCATTCTGGTATAAAATGACAAGAGTTTTATCATCAACATAGCCGGTAAAAACAATCTCTTTTTCAAGTTTTAATTCTTTTACAATTTCAAATATTTCCTGATAAAGCCAGCCTTTTTTGCCGGTGACAACTAATTTAAAATCAGGGTAATCCTTTTTAAATTTAAAAAAAGCTCTAATTAAAGCTTCAGTATTTTTTCTTGGCTGAATTGTTCCCACATAAAGAATATATTTATAAGGATCAATTTTAAAGTTTTTTAAGCAATTTTTGGTTTTTGACTTTTGAGTTTTTACTTTTTTTTCATAGCCATTATATATAACCTCAATTTTATCTTCAGGTAAATCATAAAAAGTAATTAAATCTTTTTTGGTGGTTTCGGAAACGGCAATTATTTTTTTTGCTTTCTTTACTGAATATTGGGTCCAGTGACTAAGTTTATAAAGGTCTGTTTTTAAAAACTCATTGGGATAGTAAAAGTAGGAAAGATCATGAACAGTAACAACCAGAGGTATTTTTAAAAAGCGGGGTGAATAATGGGCGGGAGCAAAAAAAACATCAATGTTTTTTTTAAAAAAAAGATGGAAAGGTAAAAAAACTTGTGACCATAAAATTTTGGCTGGAATCACCTGATAACGAAAAAAAAGATTTTCTTTTGGCAAATCAGCTAACGGCTTGTTTCTTAAAAAAATCAAAAAATTAGTCTCCTGATTGGCATTTTTTTGAAAATATTTCAGGAGATTAAGCGTATAAACAGAAACACCTACTCTTTGACCAACATTGGCTTCATTTCCATCAATGGCAATTAACATAGTTTTTGTATTTTATTTAATATTTTTTGATAATACATTGATCATTTTTTTGTAATATTTTTCCCAGTTGAATTTTTTCGCATTTTTTATTCCTTTTTGAATCAGTGCATTTCTTAATTTTTCATTTTTTATCATTAAATTCAATTTTAAAGCAATATCATTAATAGAAAATGGATCAAAAAATAAACTAGCACCATTAGCAATTTCTTTTAGCGAAGAACTGTTTGAGCAACAACTGGCAGCACCTAAAGTCATCGCTTCAATTAACGGATAACCAAAACCTTCCCAAATTGAAGGAAAAACAAAAAAAAGACAACTCGAGTATAAACTATAAAGTTCAGTATCGCTGATATATCCTAAAAATTTAATATTTTTATTTTGATTGTTTTGATTAATAATCTTACCCCAACCTTGGCTGCCAACAATAATTAGCTTAAGGTCTTTAATTTTTAGTTGATCAAAAGCTAAAATCAATCTTTGTAAATTTTTTCGTGGTTCTATTTTAGAAACAGTTAAAATGAATTTTTTGTTGGTCAGGTTGTATTTTTTTAATGTGTTGGCAATGGTATTTTTTGTTGGTTGAAAAACATCAATTCCTGGATAATTAACAACGATTCTTTCTGGATTTATTTTTAAAAAATTTATTAAATCTTTTTTTGTTGAATGGGAATCGGCAAAAATTATATTGGCCTCTTTTTTTACCCAATAAAGACGTTTTTCTTGGGTTTTTTTAATTTTTGGATGGACAGTTTCCGGAAATCTTAAATATACCAGATCGTGAACGATAGTTGCTTTTTTTGTTTTTAATGGGATTTCTGCCCAGTCTGAAGCAATAAACCAATCTAGAAAAGTTAAAAATTTAAAATTAAAGGTTAAAAATTTAAAAAAATTATGCCAATGGTTAAAAAATATACTAGATAAAGTCGGTGGTATTGGTAATTTAAATAAACGGTGAGAGGAGGTCAAAATTTTTCCTTCTAAATCAGGGTCGAGCGTTTTTCTTAAGCCCATAAAAAAGAAGAACCATCGGTTTTTTTTATCATATTTTAAAATGGCATTAGTTAAACCTTGGGTAAAGCGGCTAACCCCACTGCCTTGATAAACTATCTGGGAAATATCAATGCCAATTTTCATTTTTTTAATTGTTGGTAAATTCGACCTAATTTTTCGGCTATTTTTTTCCAATTATACTTACTTAAAACTAATTGGTAAGCATTTTTTCTTAAAGATTCATAAAAGTTTTTGTTTTTTAATAGTAATAAAATTTTTTTAACAAATTCTTTTTCATTTTTAGCAATTAAAACATGTTTTCCATCTTCAACCGCTAAACCCTCAACTCCTGTTGGTGAAGAGATTACTGGTAAACCTGAAGCCATTGCCGCTAAAATTTTAAGCCGGGTACCGCCGGGACCGAATATTGGCGCAATAAAAATTGTTGCTTTTTGATATAGCGATTTAACCATATAAGTTTTATCTAAAGAAAGATTAATAATTTCAATTTTTGAATTTCTGGAGATTTTGATTTTATCAGCATTTTGTCCAGAAATTAAAAGTTTAATATTTGGGTGAATTTTAATTAATAAGGGAAAAATTTGATTAATTAAAAATTTAGCTGCTTCTATATTTTGTAACCAATTAAAATTGCCTTGGAAAATAATCAATGGATTTTTTAAATTTTTTTTTGGTAACTTTTTAACAATCATTTCATCACCGGCACCATTGGGAATAAGGGCAGTCTTAATGTTTTTCTCCAGTTCTTTGATCACTTTTTCATCAGTGCCGGAAACAGTACCAACAATTGATGCTTTGCGCCAATAAAATCTTTCCCAGTGGATTAACTTTAAGATATCAAAATAGAGAAAGAATTGAATTATTAAAGGTAATGAATTTAAAAAATGTTGATAAACTTTGTATTCAATGGTTTGTTCCACCAAGACAATAGGAATTTTTGTTTCTGGAATATGCGGCATAACATAAAATGTTTCTGCATGAATAACATCAAAGTTTTCTTTATTTAAAATATTTTCAATTAATTTTTTTGCTTCTTCGGAAAAATTCCTAATTACCAGAAAAGGATAGAAAGAAAAAATGGCGCGGAAAATATTTTTAAAGGTCCATGGTTTTGGCGGTCTTTGGCAGAGGTAAATTTGTTTACAATAAGGATTGAGAAATTTTTTATATTTTTTTTCTTCCTCATTTTTATATAAGGCAATCAGGGTAATTTGGTGTCTTTTACTGAGATATTTAAGAAGATTAAAGGTTCGTATCTGACCACCAGAAGAAGGCGGATAAGGAACATACGGAGTTAGCATTAAAATTTTCATAATCTAAAAAGAACAAAATAATTATTTTCAAAAACTATCTGGTATTTTCTTTCATTTTTTAATTTTTCAATAGTCTCTTTATTTGTGGTTACAAGATAACGATAACCTATTTTTTTTAACTGTTCAGGATCTTTATATATTGACGGGGCCCCTTTTCTTTCAGATAAAAAAAGTAACGTTGTATCGCCTGATCTATCAGTAATTATTTTATCTTCAGGCTTGGTTAGTTCATTAATAACTAAAGCAATTTGGGGTAATTCCGGTGGGAAATAATAAAAATCTTTAACTTTATAATAGGAAAAGAACAATGATAAGGCAAAAACCGAAATAGTTACTGGAACAGTTATTAAAGAGGAGACGAAAATCGCTTTTTTATTAATTAAAGTGTCAACCCCGGCTCCGACAGCTAAGGCAATTGCTGGTAATATTATTGTTTGATAATACTCATGCTGAACGTTTCCACCTTGAAAAGTAAAAAGGTAAAAAAACATCGATAAAATAATTGAATGGATTAAAAAATTTTTTCTTTTGGTTAAAATACCAAGAAAAAAGAAAAAAGTTAGATAGCCACCTAAAATTAAATTATTAATTCTTTCAAAAAAAATCCATCTAAAAAAGGCTGGTTTAAAAAAAATATTCTTTAAACCCTCAGAGGTATTAACACTGGTAAAAAGCCAGTCGGATGGAGGAATACCCTCCGGGTAATTCTTAATATATTGTCGCCAAAGAAAAAGAGGGATAAAAACAAGAATAAAATAAAGATAAAAAAAAGGATTTCGAACAACTTTTTTTTTAAAAAAAGAAATAAATATTACCAGTGGAGGTAAAAGGTAAAAAATTACCGTCGGTTTAACTAATAATCCAAAAGACATAAATAAAATTGCCAAAAAATATAACGGATAGTGTGTTTTAATAATTTCTTTATTTTTCTTTTTATTGATTAAGTTCTCTTTTTTAAAGCTCAGATAAAGAAAAAAAATTGATAAAAATGAAAAAGAAAGAGCAGTGGTTTCAGGTAATATAACGCGAGAGAAGAAAACAAAAAAAGGAAACAGCGTATAAACAAAGGCAGAAGAGACAGCGGCGACTCGACCGATTTCTTTTAAAGCTAAATAATAAATAATAGAGATCAAAATTAAAGAAAAAAATATCGTTGTTAATCTACCCCAAACAACCAGAGACAACTGGGGGAAAGTTTTATAAAGAAAAGCAAAAATGGCATTATATATTGGAAATTCAACCATCCGCCAGCCTTGGGGATTTTCCAGCCCGGCCGCTGATTGGTTAGCCGATAAGTCATCAAAGCGGGGATGAAGCAGATCAATACCATCTTTAACAAAATTTCGCGCCACGGCCGCGGTGTCAGCTTGACGCCAAGAATGAAGATCAGCTAATGGTATGTTAATTTTGTAAATTCGTAAAACAAAACCGATGAATAAAAGGATTCCTAAAATTAAAAAATCAATTTTTTGCCACTGATTTTTTTGATCTTTCATAAACTAAAGTTAAGCCAATAAATAATCCGGAAATTAACCAAAAATTATAAGCCATTTTTGAAGCTTCAAAAACATCGATATAAGTAGCATTAATTAGTAAAGCTAAAAGACCAAATAGATAACCCCAGAAAATTATTTTCTCTTCATTTTTGGATTTTTTTTGAGCATTAAAAATTTTTTTAATTATAGCAAGAAAAATTAACCCAAAAGACAAACTACCCAAAAGACCCACTTCGCCTAAACTTCTTAAATAATCATTATCAGTGGCTTCAGTAATTGATGAGGGACCGCTGCCTAAAATTAAGTTTCTTCTGAAGGCTTTTAAAGCCCTTGGCCACTCAACTTGAAGACGGGTAGCAAAGGAGATATCAGAAACCACTGTGCTAACTGGTTTTAATTTCGCCGCAATTGTGGCAAAAATTTCTTCCTCTTCCTCTTTTGTTAGGATTTTCCCTTTTTGTCTAGCTTCTTTTTTTGCTTCTTCTATGATTTTTTCTTTCAACAAAATTTCATTAGAAGTTATTTTTTCTTGTTCGGCTATTTTTTCCACAATCTTTGTGGAAATTGACTGGTCTTTTAGATTGAGATAAAAAGTGCCAGCGGGTAATTCTTTCGTAGTAATTTTTTGTGGAACAATTATCTGCCCGGTCTTTTCATTGACAAAAATTTGTTTTACCTGAAATGTTCTTTTAAGCCTTGAGGTAAGATTATTTGAGGAGAAAGTGAAAATGATTGTTAAAAATAACACAATAAAAAAATATTTAAACTTTTTTAAAAAAATTAAAAAAGGAAAAATAGTCAAAATATAGGCAATATAGGAAATTCTTGAAGCGGTAAAAATTAAAGTAATTAAGGAAATTATAAAGATAAAAAAATATCTTAATTTTTTATTTAAAAAATAAAAAGACAAAACAACCGGCATTAAAAAAACAAGGTAGGAAGCCAAATCGTAATGACCGGCAAAAGTTGAAGAGACACGGGCTTCAGGGGTTAGGAATAATAAATAACCCTTGGCATATTCGGGATTCATGGTTTGAACGGCTGGCCAGCCTAAAAATTTTTGACCAATACCGTAAAGATTAACTATGAATAAAGTAATAAAGATTAATGAAAGATAATAAAAGAAATCTTTTTTTGTTTTGATTAATGATAGGATAACTAAAAAAATAATCATGTATTCAATTCTTCTTAAAGCATGAAGATATCCTAAGTGGGCGATTTCAATTGTTTTTAAAATATATATACCGGATAAAGTTGAGGCAAAAATTAAGAACCAATATAAGGAGAATAAAAGAAAAAAATAAAAGTTAAGCTGAACTTTTTTTCTTAAAAGCTGAAAAAAAAATACTAAAGTTAAAAAGGCAACATAAAAGTCTTCAAGTCTTATAGCAATATAGGTAAAGTTAACCATTTTAATTGGGAGTTTTGGATATAAAGGGATTAAAAAAATAAAAACGGTAACTAGGATTTTTAGTAAATTATTATCCAGCCATCTTAACCAGTTGATAAGCTTTTTCATAGGTTTCAATTAAATATTGATTTTTTGTTAAATAACCAATAAAAATACTGATCTTTGCTTTTAATTTTAACATAAATTTAAGAATTACGTTTTCGGTTTGGTTGCGGTGTTTTTTGTAAAAATAAAGCAATCCTTTGTAAACCTGAAGAATGGGATAGGTTCTTTTTCCGCTGGAAGCACTGCCTAAATGGATAAATTTCGCTTCAGGGTAAAAGAATATCCGATAACCATTTTTTTTGGCTCGATAAAATAAATCAACCTCATCCATGTACATAAAAATGTTTTCATCAAAGCCGTTTATCTTATTAAAATATTCTTTTTTAGTTATAAAACAGGCCCCGGACACCCAATCGACTTCTTTTAATTTTTTTGGTGAGAAACGAGTTAATTGCCAGTAATCACCCTTGAGAAAAAGATGGGCAAAAACCATTGGTAAGAAATACATCGGACCGCAAGAAGGCTGTGGGCTTTTATCTTTGTTTAAAAGTTTTCCACCCAAAAAATTGAACAGATTTTGATATTGTTTATAAAATTTGAACATTTTTTCAATTGAGTTGTTTAAGACAACAATATCGGAGTTTAAAAATAAAAGGTATTCGCCTTTTGCTATTTTAACAGCCTGATTGTTTGCTTTGCCAAAGCCAATATTGTCTTTATTAAAAATTAATTTCATGTTAGTTTTTTTGTTTTTTACTTTAAAATTTAAAATTTCTTTTTGACTACCATCATTGGAATTATTATCAACAACAATTATTTCATAGGTAATTTTAGTGTTTTTTAGTGATTGGATAATTGATTTTAAACAATTGAGAGTTATTTTTTTAGTGTTATAGGAAATAATAATAATCGAAAGATCAATCTGTTGCATAGAAAAGTGCCAACGGAGGGATTCGAACCCCCGACCAACCGCTTATGAAACGGCTGCTCTGCCTCTGAGCTACGTTGGCGATAGAAGTTTTTTATATTATACAATTTTAGTTTTAAGGACGGACCTTAAAAAATAAAATCAGATCAGGCCCATTTTTTCCTTTACCTCTATCAGTGTTTCTTCAGCGACAGCTTGAGCTTTTTGGCTGCCTTGTTTTATCACTTGATCAACATATGATTGATTTTGAGAAATTAACTTTCTTTTTTCTTGAAATGGTTTAAGCTCCTGATAAATCACCTCAGTTAAAGCATCTTTTAGATCAACAAATTTTAAAGACCCTTCTTGATATTGTTTTTTGTAAGAATTATAACTATTTTCATCAAAAAATATTTTTGCCAGTAGAAAAAGAGTTTTTATACCACCAACAATCGGGCCACCTGAGACAGTGGCGGTTGGAACGCTTCTTATTTTTTTTCTAATTTCATCTAAGGAATCAGTTAAGTTAATATAACTTCCCTCAACTGATTTACTCATTTTTCCCTCTCCTTTTAAAGAGGGAATATATTCACCTGGTGTAGCAAATCGCTGTGGTTGGGGAAAGGTGGTATGATAGGTTTGATTCATTTTGCGAGCAATTTCTCTGGCAACTTCAAGGTGGGGTTCCTGATCAATACCAACCGGCACCAAATCGGCCTTATATAAAAGAATATCAGCCGCCATTAAAACCGGATAATTTAATAAAGCCATAGTGTTATTTTTTGGGTACTGGTTAACCTTTTCTTTATAAGTTGGTAGATGTTGCATCCGAGCAATCGAGACGACTGAAGAAAAATAATAAGCTAATTCAAAATGCTGAGGGACCTGCGATTGGACAAAAAGAGTTGATTTTTTCGGATCCAAACCAGCAGCTAAATAATCAATGATGATTTCGCGACGATTTTGCCGAAGCTCATCAACGGAATAAGGGGTGGTAATAGTATGAGCATCAGCCACCATATAAAAAGTCTTATAGGAAGGATTATTTTGCAACTCAATCATTCCCTTGATTGCTCCAAGGTAATTGCCTAAATGTAATCTACCAGTTGCTCGAATACC
>JBNAVI010000010.1:0-9020 GCA_049700175.1 Microgenomates group bacterium
TGAGATTAAATTTTTCTTCGTATGTCATAGGCTATTACTTTTTCAAGGAATTACGCTATATCACTATTTTATCATTGTTTAACACTGTAAGGAAAGATTTTTAAGGGGTTAAGCAAAGGCGAGGCTGGGCTGTTTTAATCCCAAGTTCTCAAACGCTATTTTTAGGTCGCTAAGGGTTATACCAAACTCTATTTCTCGGTTGCAGAACAAGTCCTTTAGGGGGAGCTGAAATTTGAGGTTTCCCTAATTGTCATGACTATTATATTTATTACACTTCTGAAGAATTAATCATAAAAAATAAATAATAAACCAATAAATAAAATCTATACTTTCTATAAAAATGTTAAGATTTATTTATGAAAAACCTTCAAGGTTTGTTTAATATCTTTAACGTTACTTTTCCTTTTTTTACTTTTTTATCAATTTTAATTTTCTCAAAAAGTTTAATTGAAGTTATTAAAAACAAAAATGCTTTTAAAAAAACTCCTTATCTTTCTTTTTTAGGAATCTTTGTTTGGGGTGATGCAATAATTTTAGGAGTATTTTGGTTTCTTGTTTCCCTTATTTGTTTTCTTATTAAAGATTATTTTTTATTTTTATTTATTGTGTCATTATTTTGGACAATAAGAAGTTTAGGTGAAATGGTTTACTGGTTAAACCAGCAGTTTTCCTCAACAAACCGGAATCCTCCAGAAAGTTTATTTGGTTATTTCATTTTTAAAAATAATTCTATTTGGTTTGCTTATCAACTTTTTTGGCAATGTGCTTTTGTTTTATCGTTAATTTTTTCTTTTTATTTTGGCAATCTTTGGCTTAAAAGCTTAAAATAAATAAATGATTTGTTTTATGAAAAATATTCAATCCTTTAAAAAATCAATTCGCACGGGTTTTGGTTTTGGTATCACCTCAGGCGTGATTACCACCTTGGGCCTGATGATCGGTTTAAACTCCGGCACTCATTCAAAACCAGCGGTTTTAGGTGGTATTCTGACTATCGCTGTTGCTGACGCTTTTTCTGATGCTTTGGGAATCCATATTTCTGAGGAATCAAAAGGCACTCACACACCAAAAGAAGTTTGGACAGCAACTATCTCTACTTTTCTTGCTAAATTTATATTTGCCTTATCTTTTATTTTGCCTCTTATTCTTTTTCCTTTAAATCAGGCAGTAATTGTTAGTATTATTTTAGGTCTGTTTTATTTAGGATTTTTTAGTTATTATATGTCTAAAAGACAAAAACAAGACCCTTTACCTATTATTTTGGAGCATGTAATCGTTGCTCTTTTTGTAATTGTAATTAGCCATTTAATTGGTGATTTGATTAACAATTTTTTTAATTAATTTTACTTGTTAAAATAATAAAAATCTTAATCCTATTTCACGAAAGCAATTATTAAGGCGCCCTTTGTCATTAATAAAGCGCCAATTATAAATTGGCAAAGTTACTTTTTCTTTCAAAATTAAAGCCGCTAAAACAATGGTTAAAACCAAACTCAATTTATCATTCGGCGCCACTTTTAAAACATTGCCAACTTTTAAAGCGTAAAAATAAAAATATAAAACTTGTTTTTGAAATTTGAAATACTTCTTTGACTCCGCCTTGAAAAAAAACAATCCCCAAGCAAAAAATAAAATCACCACTGTCCTTATTGCCGTGGCTAAATTGGAATTAATATTTTTAACGCCGATTTTCGCCAAAATTGAAGTAAGAGCAGCAAAAAATCCTGATAAAAAGCCGCTAATAACCAATACATAATTTATTTATTGATTATTTTTTAATGTTGGTATCAACTTATCTAATGAACTATTTTTAAATAAAACATTCATTGGTAAATTAAAAATTTTTTCCTCTTTAATTTCTTTTTTTTGACATTTATTAAAATAGGAATTTAAATTAAAATCCAAGGGCATAAAAGATGGCAATTGAGCAAATTGTTCAAAAAAATCAACGTAAAAATTTAAACCGCATATTTTCTCTCCGGTAAATTTGTTGCTTTCCCATAGATACAAACAACCATCTTTATACAAATAATTCTCCTGCTGATTTTTTTCTTTTTTATTCAAAAAAATATTTTTATCTTTAATATAAGCACTCACAGTTGCCCTATCAACCTCAAAATTACAAACATAAGGTCCTTTTAAATCTATTTTTGCTGGTTTAACTGTTGGTGTTAGACTTAAAATAATTGTTGGCGTAGGTAAGGAGGTTTTGGGCAAGGAGTTTTTGTTTTGGTTAAAACGTATAATTAAAGCAAGAATAACAATAACAATCGGTATAACAATAATTACTTTTGATATGATATACAAGAAATCATCCATAATGTCTAAAATTCCAAGTTAGAAAATACTCAAAATCAAAACCGAAATCTAAAATCATCTACTGTCCAATATTTAAATTTTTTATTCTTTTATCTTTATAAACTTTTTACCGATTAACTAAAATAAGCCTTTTTCTCCATCTTTCGGTTCAGGTAGAGCCTCCATCGCTTTAATCTCAGGTAATGATTTACCAACAATTCCCTGCAAATCTCCATGAATTCCTAAAATATTTTCCGCTACCTTTTCAATATTTTTTTCCTGTTTAGCCCATTTTTTACGAAAATAATCTTTTTCTTTTCGTAAATCTTCCATTAAAGAAGAATAGGCATCATAAACTGCTTCAATTCTTTGGCGAAACTCAATTGAAGTTAAATAATTCCATAATATCTCTTTTTTCTCCTCTTTCCCAGAGATTGATGATTTTATTTGATAAATTTCAATTAAAGAATTTCTTAAAGCTAAAGCCAAACCAACCACTGCTTCAAAACTGCCAATCCAGACTCCGTTTTTAAAAGTAAAATTTTTAACGCCGTTGGGTAAAACCTGGCTGATAATCACCGCCACTTCAGCTTTTACTCGTCTTTGATCTTCTTTTAACTTGGCAATCCAATTATCACTCCAGGCTTTTGTCCTTTTTGATTCCCAAATAATAGTTCCGCATGCCTTGCCGTAATTGTTTTTTACAACCTGTAAAACATCGGCTCCCGTTACCCCTTTTGGCACTTCTTTTACTTCATCATTGGGAAATTCTTTCTTTAAAACACTTTCTAACTCTAATTCCTGCACCTCTCCTTGAAGTTGCTGTGACCCCTGTTCCAATTTTCTTTTATATTCCTCAACTAATTTTAAGGCGTCATTTAATTTTTTATCTTTTTCTAAAAGCTTTAATTTATATTCCTCATCAAGCCTTCTTTGTGCCTCTTGCCTAATTTTTTCCTCCTCCTGAGCTAATCTTTTCTCCAGCTCAATTTGTTTTTCCTCGTTCTCTTTTCGTAATTGACGTATTAACCGGTTTAACTCCAAAAGTTGCTCTTTTAAACCCTGATTTTGTTTCCTTAATTCCTCTGTTTCATTGATCTTATCTTTTAGCTGAAGCTCCATTTCTTCTTTTACTTTTTTTGTTAATTGGATTTTAAGCTCACTGGCTATTTTTTGTTTTTCTTCCTCCAGTCTTTGTCGGTAAAATTTCTGATATTTTTCCTGAATTTGATGGGATAAAGCCTGAGTTAAAGGAATCGGTTTTTTGCAGTGAGGACAGATTATGGTATCATTCATAAAAACAATTTTACCAAAAATTATCGGGTTAACAGATGAAGAAACCAATTAACTATCGATAAAATTACACTAAAAGTAACCGCCCAAACAATATCTTTTACATAAAATCCAGGAACAAAATAGGCAATAAACAAAATTAAAATCCCGTTTAAAATAAAATTGAACAAACCTAAGGTTAATAAATTTAAAGGTAAAAATAAAATTTTTAGGATTGGTTTTAAGAAGGTGTTTACTAATGAGAGGGTCAAATAAACAACAATTGCCGCATAAAAATCTTTAATTTTTACTCCTTCAGATAAAAAATAAGCGGTTAAATAAATAGCAAAAGCATTGATTAATATTTTAATTAATATTGACATGCTGCGGGGCTAGGGCTCGAACCTAGAGTCGCGACGCTCCAAAGGCGTGCGTGTTACCAATTACACCACCCCGCATTTTTTACAAATTTCTTTTATCCATCCTGTAATCTTTCGATTTAAATCGGCGCTTTTTCTTACTTTTACCCTAACCAATCCATAATAATTCTCGTATTGGTTCATTCTAGTAATGCTAAGATTGTGTTTTTTATAATAAATTTTATCAAATTTTTTCTTTGGGTAACCAGTAATTTTAGACCAGTAGTTAATTATCTCTTTTATTCTCGGTTTATAATTTATGTGAATATAAATTTCAAATTTAATTCTTTCGTCGTCTACCTTAAGACATTTCTTGAGCCATTTAATAAACAAATTAACCATTTGAAAATCAGAATTGCTAAAAATAACACCTTGGCTAATTGAATTATTTTTTTGTTTTGAGCCTTCGGCCCAATAAAGCATTGCTCCTAATAACAGTAATTTTTGATTATCAATTTTAATCTTATCTATTTCTAATTTAGCCTTTTTAATAATATCTTTCTTTTTATTTATTCTTTTTTTTCTTATTGTTTTCCATCCTCGACGCATTGCTTCTAATCTCTTTTTTGTTAATCTCTGTTTTTGTTTTTTAGACAGACCTACTGATCGCAACCAAAGTGAAAGCGTTGATTTAGCAACAGGAATTTTTTTTAGTATCTCTGAATAAGATAATCCTTTTTTTCTAAATTTTATCGCTTTTTCCTTCAAATTGTTTTTCATAATTATGAATTACTTTTATAATATCTAGGATATATAATTATCATTCAAAAACATAAAACAAAAACGTAAAAAAATCATGTAAAAAGCAAAAAAAACTCGTCATTCATACTTTAAAAAATAGATATTTTTATAAACAGAGAGGGCTCTTTGAGAAAACTTTTAAGATTATCTTATTAAATTAATTTTAATATCCCAATTTTTAGAATTTTGACATTAAATTTTAAATAAATTAAATTTTAATTTTTGATTTATTATTTTAAGATTTTTATTTTTAATTTTTAAATACTTACTATTTTCTGCAAGGCGCCTTTAAACTATTATCATTTAACTATTTTATAAACTTTTTAACTTTACAAACTTCTTAATATCTTGCACCTAATATAGAATGTTTTTTTATATCATGCAACATTTGCTTGACGATCAAGTAAAGATGTTATACTTTAAACAAAAATTCAAAAAAGAAGTTCACTTATTAAAAAGGCAAGGTTAAAGGAATATTGTTGCTATTTTTAGTTTCTTTTAAATATTTTTCCCAGTCAACTTTTATTGCCACTTTTCCCTTTTCGTTTAAATAATAAATCTTTTTGTTTTCCACCCCATATTCAAAAAGTTCTTTTGTTAATAAAACATCATCAAGGCAATATTTCTTTAGTTTTTCCCATTCGCCCTCCTGATAATAATTAATTGCTTGTAAACCATGGCCGGTTTTTTTCTTGTTTAAGGTCGCCTGCAAAAGATCATTTAAAGCCAGTCTTTTACCGGTTTTTTCTTTTATATCCTCAATTAAATCAAAAATTGAAAAATTTTCAATTTTACCCGGATAATAACCTTGAAGCACTGGTAAATCAAAATCTTTAATATTGTAACCGATGACATAAGAGGCGTTTTCTAAAATTGGAAAAAGACCGGGAATTTCTTTTTCTAAAAATGTTAATTTTTGTTTGGTTCTATAATCAAAAACCGCCACCACCGAAATTCCCAGTTTTCTAGGATCTTTAAATTGACGAAAGGTGTATTTGGTCTCCAAATCAATTATTATCGGTAGTTTATTCATATTAATTAATAATTTTTTTGCCTTGTGAGTCTTGATAAATGTCCATTGCCAAAACTTTATTCTCCTCACCGGTTTCTTTTGGGCTGCTTTTTTCTGTTTCACCTAAATCTGTGCCCCTGATCTTTTCAACATAATCTAATATTTTTTGCAGCTCATCAATTGAGATTTTTGGATTATACTTATCAATAACTTCCTCAAGCTTTCCCAAAAACCATAAAGCATCTATCAATTCTTTTTTCTTCTTCTTCAATAATTCTAAATTGCCAAAATGAGATTGGATTTTAAATTTCATTAAACGAATTTCATTATATTTTTTTTTATAATCGTCTTTTTGATTTAAAATCTTAGTTAATTCTTTTAAAATAATTAAAAATTTGTTTTTTTTACTCATAGGAAATATAATTTTATATATGTTAAAACAAAAATTGCAAGAGGAACAAATTCAGGCGCTTAAAAAAAAACAAATCAATAAACTTAACTTTTTAAGATATATTTTATCAAAAATAAAAAACAAGGAGATCGATAAAAAACGCGAATTAACCGATGAGGAAATAATTGTTATTATTAAAAAATTACTTAAGGAAAATAAAGAAACATATTTTTATGCTCAAAAAAATAAAAACGAGGGTTTAATGCAAAAATTAACCGAAGAAAAAAATATTCTTTCTGCTTATCTTCCCAGACCTTTGTCAAAAAAAGAATTAGTTGATGCCATCAATAAGATTATAAAGGAAAATCAACAAATTTTTAACCGTAACCCAAAAGCAATTATTGGAATTTGTATTAAAAACTTAAACACAAGAGCTGAGGTTGATGAAATAAGAAATTTACTAAAAGAAAATTATGGCATTAATTAAAAAAATCTTTTTATTCTTGGTCTTAATTTTTATTTTTACTTTAATTATTAGAAATTTTAGTTGGTATCAAAAAACGCTCGATTTTTATAATCAATATCAAAAAGAATTTGAAAAAGAAAAAAAGAAAAATGTTAATCTTAAAACACAATTGGTTAGAAAAAAAAGTTTAATAGAAATTGAAAAAACCATCCGGGACAAACTTAACCTAACAAAAGAAAACGAGTATGTAATTATTATTCCTAGTCTTAGCCCAGCCCCGCCAACAATTACTCCAACTCCTTTACCCAATTATCTTCAATGGTGGTATCTCTTTGCAAAAAAATGATAAAAATTGTATAATTAACAAATATTATTACGGGGTAGTGTACGGTGGCACAGGAGGCTCATAATCTCCTAGACCGGGTTCAACTCCCGGCCCCGTAACTAAACTAAAAAGTTACAAAAGCAATGAATAAATTCTTACTCTCTTTAATTATCCCGGTTTTTAATGAGGAAAAAAATATTCTTCCTTTAATTAATCGGCTTAATCCCATTATAAAAAACTATCAATATGAAATTATTTTTGTTGACGATGGTTCAACAGATAATACGGTTAATCAAATTAAAAAAATTATTCAAAAAAATAAAAAAATTAAACTAATTTCCTTTACTCGTAACTTTGGACATCAGATAGCTTTAACCGCTGGCTATCTTTACTCAAAAGGAGATGTAATTATCTCAATGGATGCCGATTTACAAGACCCGCCAGAAATTATTCCCCAAATGTTGGAAAAATGGAAAAAAGGAGCAAAAATTGTTTACGCTAAAAGAAAAGAAAGAAAGGTTGACAGTTTTTTAAAAAGATTAACTGCCTTTTTATTTTATCGGTTAATTAATTTTTTATCTGATACCCCGATTCCGGATAATGTCGGTGATTTCCGCTTACTTGATAAAGAAGTGGTTGTTTTTTTAAATCAACTAAAAGAAAAGTCTAGATTTCTTCGCGGTTTGGTTGCTTGGCCTGGTTTTACCACTGAATATGTTTATTTTAACCGGGAAAAACGCTTTGCCGGTGAAACCCATTATCCTTTTGCGAAAATGATTAATTTTGCCATTGAGGGGATTACTTCTTTTTCTACCAAACCACTAAGACTGGTTAGTTATTTAGGTTTTATCACCGCTTTCTTGGGTTTTTTGGGAATAATTTATGCGGTTTTGGGTAAGATTTTTCTGCCAAAATACTGGGTTACCGGCTGGACGGCTTTATTTGTGGCCATAATGTTTTTAGGAGGCATTCAGCTTATTACCATTGGGATTATTGGGGAGTATATCGGAAAAATTTACCAACAGGTTCAGGAAAGACCCCCGTTTTTAATTAAGGAAAAAATTAATTTATAGTTAAATCATGAAAAAAATTGGTTTAATTTTAATTATCATCGGTTGCCTTTTGTTTTTAATAATGATTTATAACTTTATCAAAGAAAAAAATAAAATGATCTCGCCTGTCCCTGAAGAAAAAGGAGTAAGAGTTATTTTTATTACACCGGAAAAACAAAAATAATTAAAAAAAATTAGGGGGCAGGTTCTCCAATTTCAAAATGAAATATTTTTCCTTCACCGCCTAAAAACAACACGTCAATGATTTTTAAAATTAAATAAGAAAGTAAAAAAATCACTAGTCCGGTGATTGCCCAGCGGATTATCCCTTGGGCTTTTTTTACTTTTTCTGGATTGCCAAACGAAGTTAAATAGGTAAAGGCACCGATAATAAGCATAATAAACAAAACCAAAACGATAAAAGCCGAAGATAAAAATAAAAGATTACCAAAAACCACTTCTAAACATTTTAAAGTTGGCACGCCATCAACTATGCATCCTTCAACATCGGTCCATTCTTTTAATTGGGCGTTTACGGTTAGAGGATTAAGAATTGGAAAAAAAAGAGAGGTTTTTATAATATTTTTAATCATCAATTAAGGCTGCTAATTTAAGCATTAATTATTATTTAGGTGTTATCAATTTTGGAAACTTTATTGGCTGGGTTATACCTAAACCCATACTAAAAATGTTTTCAATCAAAGCAGCAATAGCCAACACAGCAAAAATTATAATCAAACCAACGACCGCTGCCTGAATTTTTTGCTGCGCTTTATCAACGTTCTCTTTGTTTCCTCCGGAAGTAATCCAGGCAAAAGCACCCAGAAGTAAATAAATTAATGCAACTAATCCGGCAACAATAAAGAAAAATCTAATGGCAAAGGTTAAAACCTGATCGAAAGTTGGAATATTAAAACCTGGATTAATTGGTGCAACTGGAACATCACCAAGTTGAGCAATGTAAGAAAATATCATCATAAGTAAATGATAACAAAACAAAAATAATTTTGTCAAGAGGTTGTTAAAGTCGGGCACATCGGTAAC